>CAZYCB010000134.1:0-1933 GCA_964645735.1 uncultured bacterium
GGGCGTCGGCCCGTTCGGGGCCTTCGATCGATACAAGAACGTGACAAAGCAGGAGACTGCCGAAGCGGAGACCACGGCCAAGGTCTGGAGCGCGGGCGTCAACGGCCGCCTGGGCGTCGAGTGGTTCTTCACGAGGACTCTGAGTCTGCACGCCGAGTATTTCGGAAGCGCGGGTTACGAGACGCGCACGGTGGAGTTGATGACGACGAGCCCGTATCAAACCCAGTCGTCCAAGACCTCCGACGATCGGTGGACTCTCTCCCGCGGTCCTGTGGTCTTCGGCTTGAGCGCGTACTTCTAGAACGCTCGTTGTTCGGCGCGGCCATCGAGAAGCGCGTCGCCGCGTGCGGCCGGGGAAACGGGTCTACCCTTACCCCTTGACGAGGTGGAGGAGGAAGAGGCTCAAGGCCGGCGCATACGTGATGACGAGAAGCGCGGCGAGAAGCAGCAGGAGAAACGGAATCACCGCCGCCGAGATCTTGAGCACCGAGTGGTTGAACCTGTAGGACGAGATGAAGAGGTTCAACCCGAGCGGTGGCGTGAGGAACGCGATCTCGAGGTTCGTGAGAAAAATGATTCCCAGATGAACCGGATCGACGCCGAATCCCACCGCTATCGGGACGATGAGGGGCGGGACGACGATGAGCGCGGAGAAGATCTCCATCAGGCAGCCGGCGACCAGCAAGAACGCGTTCAGTATGAGCAGAAACACCGTCTTGCTCGTCACGTAGTTCTTCATCCAGCCGAGAAGCCTCGCCGGGACTTCCGCATCGATGAGGTAGTTCGTGAAGGCGGTGGCGCACGCGAGGATGACGAGGATCCCGCCGACCAAGGTCATGCTCTCGGCGACGACTTTCGGCAGCTTCCGGAACGAGACGTCGCGGTAGATGAGCACCTCGACGACGAACGCGTAGAGTGCCGTGATCGCGGCGGCCTCCATCACCGTGATCACGCCGCCGTAGATCCCTCCGAGGACGATGACGGGGAGAGGGATCTCCCACGCCGCGCCTTTCACCGCCCCTGCGATGTTCGACCACGACAGCCTCCCCATGCGGATTCCCTGTTTTCGGCCGTTGTGCAGGGCGTAGAGCGAGAGCACGACCACGAGAAAGACACCGGGAACGATGCCCGCGAGGAAGAGTTCGTCCACGCTCACGCCTCCCAAATACCCGTAGACGATCATCGGGAGACTCGGCGGAAAGAGAAGGCCCAGGCTCCCCGACGTGGTGAGGAGGCCCAGGCTGAACTTTTTCGAATACCCTTCCTTGAGGAGCGCGGGCAGAAGGATCCCGCCCATCGCGATGATCGTCACGCCGGAGGCGCCGGTGAACGCGGTGAAGATGGCGCACGAGACGAGCGCCACCACGGCGAGCCCGCCGGGGAAAAACGCGCGCGAGAGCCGCACGAGCCGGTCCGGAGCGCGGCTGTGGGCGAACAGGTAGCCGGCGAAGGTGAAGAGCGGAATCGCGATGAGAAGCGGCGAGCCGGCGAGCGTGTACATCGCCACACCCACGGCCGAGATGTCGATGCCCCCCTGATGGAAGGCGAGGATCGCGGCGCTCCCGAAGCCCGCGAAGAGAGGCATCCCGAAGAGAACGAAAAGCGCGATGATGACGATGAGGAGAGCGATCATGACGGCTCGCTCTCGAGCTTGTCGCCCGTCTGGTCGATGCTCGCCTCCCAATCGACCGGCGTCGTTTGCGGCGGGCGTATCGTGTTGACGAGACACCTGTACGCGATCAGGAGAAACGCCGCCGGGAGAATCGTCTGGAGCATCCAGGTATCGATGTTCAGAAATCCCTTTTCTCCATAGGACTTCTCCTCGAGGACGAGCTTGAGCGCGGCGAATCCGAGAAGTCCCGCGACCGCCGCGGTGCCGAAGTAGACGACGCGATCGCGTATCGCCCTCGCCTTCTTCGGCAAGAAGCGCGTG
>CAZYCB010000135.1:0-17642 GCA_964645735.1 uncultured bacterium
GGCGCCGAGCGCGGCCACGAAGAGCCAGAGGAAGGCCGCGCGAATTCGCGGGGCCGTCGTTCGACATTCGATTTTGCTGCAGCGGTGTATCATCCTGAAGCGCCTGCCTTGCTCCGGAGCCTTGTCACGTCCTGTCGCACATCGTCGAGAAAGATATAATGAGGGTGCGAGAGAAGGATGTCCTCGTATTTCCCGAGGGCGCGGCCTGTGTCGCCGAACCCATATTCGTACACCTGACCGATACGGCGCTCCGCGTCCGGCACGCGAACGTCCTTCGGATAGTCGCGTACGAAAGTCTCGAACGCCCCCATTGCCTGGTCGAACATCCGCGACCCCTGGTACAACGCTCCTATACGAAGGAGAGATCTCGACCGGAGCGGCGTCTCCGCGGGAAGCGCGGTGATGCCGTTCAACGCCCCGATCGCCTTCGTGGTGTCCTCGGCGAGTTCGCACTCGAGAGCATCGACGTACCCGCCGAGCACCTTCTGGTCTCCCTGGAGTCCTTCCTCGATCGCCCACGCGAGATCGATGGCGTCGTTCGTGAACGGCGACGACGGATTCGCCTCGGCGAGCGCGGAGAGGGTATCTCTCGCCGCCTCGTACTCTCCGTTGATGCCGAAGAGCAGTCCCGTGTAGTACACGCCGGCTTCGTGAAGCTCCGGTTCCCTGCGCTTCACGAGCTGTGTGAAGTACTTTCCCGCGTTGTCGTAGTCCCCGACAACGAGATAGAGACGGCCGAGCTTCTCGGCGAACGCGATGGGACGGTACCGTGCCTTGGCGAGCCCTTCCTTGTAGATCTCGATCGCTTCGCGGGGCTTCTTCTCGATGCGAAAGACGACGTCCCCTTTTTTCAGATACGCCTCCTCGGCGTTATCCGTGCCCGGGAATGTCGCGATCATCCAGTCGAGGGCTTCGATCGCCTGGGCGGTCGCCGTCTGGAGCTCGAGACCGGGGCGCGCGTCCACGCGGCCCGACGCGAGATCGACGAGAAGATCGACGAGCATGAGCTTTGCCTGCGGGATCGCCGGCGACTGGGGATGGCCGTCTATGAACGCGCCGAGCGCCCGGAGCGCCATGTCGAAATACTCCGTCCGGTCTGCACGCGGCCGGCGCTTGTACTCGGCGACGGTTTTCTGCGCCAGGTCGAAAAGGACCTTCCCGTCGGATGTCTTCACCTTCTCCGCTTCGAGAGCCTTCTCGAGCGCGTTTTCGAGCATGCCCCTCTGGAGGTACGCGAGCGCGAGCGTGTTCATCACCATCTCGCGCTGCGGGGATTTCTCGGCGGCATCGCTCAAGCGCGCGAGGAGCGCGTCCGCATTCGCGCGCGGGTCTTCCATCAGCTCGAGGATCCTGTCCCGCGCCAGGGGGTAGTGATTCGGCGAGGTCTCGAAGACAGTGACGTACTCGCCGATCGCGCCCTCGAAGTCCCCCATGGTCTTGCGAAGCTGTGCGATGTCGAAAGTGAGGAGGTACTGCGGCTTGCTCGCCTGCCGCCCCTCTTCGTACCAGCGAAGGGCGAGATCGTAGAAACCGGCGCGGCCGAGCGTCGAGCCGATCGTGCGGTACGTATTCACCGAAGGGCCGGCTTGAGCGAGGAGATCGCGGAACACCGCCTCCCCTTTGTCGCGATCGCCCGTTTGCATGTAGAGCGTTCCCAGCGCCGCGGCGGCGCGGGCGTTCGCGGGTTGGGCGGCGAGGCACCGGTGGTACGCGGCCATCGCCGAATCCACCTGCTCGATCACCTGGTAGGCGTCTCCGAGAAGGTTGAGGATATCGGGATTGCCGGGATACTGGCGGTCCAGAGCGTTGAGCGTCCGTATCGCGCTGTGCGGATCCTCGCGCACGAGCGCATTAAGCGCGTTCAGCGACGTGCCGAGATTTTTTTGCCGAGCGGGCTCCTGAAGCATCAGCGTCTGACCGAAGAGAGCCGACGCGCCGCACAGCGACACGACGATCCCCACGGCGACGAGCGCGCGTATGCGTATGGGGGTCTGCCTCACGTATCACTCCGTCCCCGGCGCCGGCGACGTTTCTTCGGCGAGCGCGCGGAAGTACAACCGTATGAGATCCTCGAACTCCCCCGGAGCCTTGAGCGCCATTGCACGCCGGATCTCCTCCCGCAGGAGCTGCGACGCGGGCTGTACCGACGAGGCGGCACTCGGTTTCGAGTACACGTCGCCGGCCGTGCGGCTCACCCTGTCCTTCTCGTAGTCCCTGGTGTGGACCGACCTCTGGGCGTCGAGGAGCCGGCTGAGTATTCTCTCTTCTTTCTGCAGCGTCCCCTCGTTCACGTCCCCGCTTTCCAGGTCCTTGATCACCTCGTCCATTTCTTCCGCGATTTTGTCCATTCTTCCCAGGACCCGTTCGTTTTGCTTGAGATCGTTCTTCATATCCTCCGCGATTTCCCGGAGCGAGCGCTGCTCTCCGGCGAGCCGCTTCACGTCGGCCTGCATTTCCTGGACGAGCCTCTCCTGCGCCGCGCGGAGCGCGAGCAGCTGCTCGGTTTCCTTGAGCACCTGCTGCTGACCCGCGAGCAGTTTCTGGAGCATGGGCGACCCCTGCGGTTTCCCCGAGCCGCCGCTCGAGCAGTTCTTGCACGTCCGCAGAAGGTCGATGGTGATGGCGTTCAGCGTCGTCGTCGCCTCCGTCGCGCTCGCCGCCGACATGAACGCCTTGTTCTGCTCCAGAAAGAGGAGCGAATTCTCCATGCTCTTCTTGCACGTCCCCAGCGCTTGAATGAGCGCCCGCGGCACCATGAATGTTTCCTTCGACATCTCGAAGAGCTCGTCGGCGATTTGCCCGACCGCCCGAGCGTATTTCTGCTGCTCCTCCGCGAGTTCGCGAATCGCGACACGGTCGGGGTCCTCGCCGGCCGAGATCTGCTCCCTCATGCGCGCGGTGAGGCTCTCCTCTTTGAACGAGATGTCGAGCGTGTTGTTCGCGAGCCTCTGCAGGTTGGCGCTCAACTGGTTGTTCGAGTTCATCTGCATCTGCATCTGGAGGTTGGCCAGACTGCCGAAGAGCCCGATGAGGTTCTGCATCGCCTGCTCCTGGTGAGACATCGCCTGGTTCTTCTGCCCCTCCTGAAGCTGGCTTGATGCCTCTTTCATCTCCTTGGATGTCCGGCTCATCGAGTTCTTTTCGGACGCCTTTTGCAGCTGGTCCGCAATATC
Source organism: uncultured bacterium (assembly GCA_964645735.1). Lineage (GTDB taxonomy): Bacteria > Krumholzibacteriota > Krumholzibacteriia > WVZY01 > WVZY01 > CAZYCB01. The sequence continues at coordinate 3,174 of CAZYCB010000135.1, forward strand.
CTTGTCATCGAGATCCTTCGAGGTTTCGTCGAGGTTGTTCTCGAGATCCGCCGCCTGTTCGGCGAGCTCCTCCTGTTCGCGCGAGAGCTTGTCCATCGTTTCCTTGTCGTCCGCGCGCGCCGTGCTGTCGCTCACGGCCTCCTGCGCTTCCATGAGGTCCTTCGTCTTGCGCACGAGCTCCTCCATCTGCTGCTCGCGCTGAATCTCCTTGAGAAGGGCCTCCGTCCGCTCCAGGTTCTTGAGAAGATCCGCTGTGCTCGTGTTCATGTTCTCCAGGGCCTGTTGGATCTGCTTGGGGTCGAGCTTCTCCATCGCCGCGCGCATCTCCTCGATGTACTTTTTGAGGGCGTCGCTGTCGATCTCCTCTATCAGGCGCTGGATATTTTCGATCTTCTCCCCGATATCCTGCGAGGTCATGCGGTTCTCGGAAAGCGACTGGAGCGTTTCGTCGAGCGATTTCTGTATCTCCCCGAGCATGTCCTGGATTTTTTCCTGCGAAGCGATGGCGTCATCGACCTCTTTTTTCTGGCTCCAATCCATCCCGTCCGTCTTCTTCATCTCGCGCGAGAGCTTCTCCAGCCGTTCCTTGAGATCCGTCCCTTCCTTGAGCGCCTCTTCGGCCATGTCGGTCCGTTTCGCCGATTCGTCCTCCACCTGTTCGTAGAGTTCCGCCATCGTCGGCACCGAGATGCGAAACACGCGGCTGCGAACGACGCCGGGGCCGGTCACCACGTTGTTGTCCGCGACCTCAAGGTAGTACTCGACGGACTCGCCGGGGAATAGCGTCGTCCCCTCGAGGCTCCATTCGTAAGTGACGAGGATCTCGCGGTTGCCGGCGAAAGACCCCAGCGGAATATCCGTTTTCTCGTACTCTTCGTCGCTGCCTTTCCGGTGGAAAACGGCGGCCTTCTGGATGCCGTAGTCATCCGCCGCCGTGAACCCGAGAGCGACGAGGAGATTCCTGGGAAGGAGGGAGTCGCCGCCCGGCTCGAGAACGTCGAGGACCGGCGGGCGGTCTTCGAACGCATCGACGGTGTAGACGACCGGGTCCTCGGTTTCATGACCCAGCGTGTCCTTCAGAGCGATCGAATACGACCCGTCGCGAACGGCGGTGAAACCGATGCCGAACTTCCGGCCGTCGGTGCGGGCCGGCTGCTTTTCTCCGCCGTCGAACTCGATCCACGCCTCAAAGAGAACGTTGTTCGCCTTTCCGGATATCGCGACACGCGTGCCCTCGAGCGCGCTCACGTTTCCCCCGCTGTCGATGAGCGTGTCGGGAGCTTCGCCCGTGTACGAGGGCGGCGTGAGAACGAGCGAAAGATCGGTGACCACCGGTTTGTGGACCACAGTGATCGTGTACGACGGCGTCCGTTTGCCGCCCCGTTCGAAGTAGTACGAGATGTTCCCGCGGACGTCCTTGAACGTGTAGGCGTGCTCGCCGGCGGCGGCCTCGCGCCCTGATGCTTCTCGCGCCGCCACGGGTTCCGTTTTCCAGAAATCGTTCGAGAGCGTGTAGGACAACGTGACCGGTTCTTTCGATCCGCCGTAATCCCGCGCGATCACCTCGACATCGGTGCCCGCGAGCACCGTCGCGCTGCCGGGGCTGCAGAAGAGATTCGCCCGGCGAGCGGCGATTCCGACGCTTCGCGGCGTAACGATCGTCCGCGCGGTATCGAGGAGCACGCCCGGCGACATCGTCCCGATGACGATGAGGGCGGCGAGCGCCGCGTACGCCACGGGAACAAGAGCAAGCTGCCGGCGATCGATGAAGAGAAAGCGGACTTGCAGTCCCGAGATCGACCGGACGGCCTGACGGACCACTTCGCGTATGAGCTCGGGGGAATAGCGGTTCTGCGCGTCCTCGCTCTCGGAAAGCTCGTACCCGGCCGTGACGAGGTCGTGGAACTCGCGCCGGCGTTCGAGCTCGAAGGCAAGCTTCTTGAGGCTCGGGACACGGACGAGAGGAAGAACGACGACGGCGATGAAGGCGAGAATAAGAACGCCGGCGACGACGCCGCTCAAGGCGAGTGCGTGCGGGAGCGAGAGAGAGCGCGCGAGGGCGACCCAGAGGACGGCGGCGAGAAATACCCATCCCGCCACCGCCACAAACGAGAGAAATCCCACCACCGCGCGAAGCGCGATCGTCCTGGCGAGGATCTTCTTGAGCTCCTTGCGGAGCTCTTCACCCACGATGTCGGCCGGGTTCGTCGTCATCGAGCACCCCGCATGTACGGCGCCCCGTCAGCTCAGGGGAGCGTCAGGGGAGCGCGCTCTGCGTGATTGCGTACATAAGAACATTTACTGCCATACGAGCGGCAAGTTCCCTTTTCTCGGGCGGGTCTTCGTGGACCCTCGGATCCTCGAGACCGTCGCCGATGTCCGTTTCGAACGTGTAAAAAAGAACGAGACGTCCGTCGATCGAGATCCCAAGACCCTGGGGCGTTTTCCCGTCGTGCTCGTGGATCTTGGGCAAGCCCGGGAGATCGTAGACCACGTGATAGATCGGGTGCGAGTTGGGCAGCGCCTCGAGTTCCTTTTCGGGGAAAAGCTCGCGGACGAGCTCGCGAAACGACGCATCCATTCCGTAGCAGTCGTCGGCGTAGAGAAATCCCCCGGACTCGAGGTACGCGCGGAGCGTTTCGACTTCTGCGGGCGTGAGACGCACCGTCCCGTGGCCCGTCATGTAAAGAAAGGGATACGCCCGGAGGTTCTCGTCCAGGATGCTGACGACTTTCTCCTCCGGGTAGGTCTTGACGCCGGTTCGCTTTTCGAACTCACGGAGCCAGTTGGGGATGGAGGAGGGATCGGTGTACCAGTCCCCGCCCCCGCCGTACTTCACACGGGCGATGCGGACGCCGTACTCCTCGGAGGGGTCCCCGCCGATGGCCGCCCGTGCGCCGCTCGGCAAGGCGACGGAGAAAAGAACAACGGCAAGAAACGGCCGTACGATGCGGATGAATCTCGGGAACCCCACGCCACATCCTCGCGTTGGTATGCGTCGAACTCGTTACTCGCTCGAATTATACGCAAATCGGCGCTCTCGCGCAAACCGGCCGCACGGGTTAGGCATCCGCGGAGGGGGCTAACCGCAGGCCCTGAGCTCCGCTTCCCTCGGCTTTCCGCCGCGGGTGCAGGACTGAAGGCCGCGCGGGTGGCGGCCACGGGCGCCCGCTCTCCGCGCGCAGCGTTTGCGAGCACGGAAGCGGGCGGATGGCCGACAGGACCCGCGCGGATTGAGCCCGCTACGCGCTCCGCGGCGGACGATCCTCGGTCGCTCCCGCTAAGGGCCTGCGGTCAGCCTCCTCCGCGCACAACAAGATTCGCTACACCGGTTTGAGATAGAGCGCCGCTTGGACCCCGCGGCCGCCGGGGAGGTTCGCGATCGTCACTTCCCCATCCATCTCCCGCGACAGGCTCCGGCAGATCGCCAGCCCCAATCCCGTCCCCGTCGTCTTCGTCGAGAAGTACGGCTCGAAGAGGCGCCCCCTCACCTCTTCGCTCAAGCCCGGTCCCGTGTCCCGGAATGACACCCTCACCATCGTCCGATTGTCGTACGCCGCTTCGTCGCAGGAGATGCGAAGCTCGCCCCCCGAGCCCGACATCGCCTCCATCGCGTTCTCGATCAGATTCGTGCAGATCTTCCTCACCGCTTCGGGATCGATGACGGCTCGAAGATCGCGGCCGGACGTTTCGAGAGTGACGGCCACTCCCGTCGTGTTTCGCTTGTACGGAGAGACGATGTCCTCGACCAGCGGGATCACCCTGTGCGGCGACAGGTACAGGTGCTGGAGGCGGCCGTAGCTGGAGAACTCGCTCGCGATGTTGCGGAGCACGTCCACCTGCTGCATGATCGTTTCCGAGCTCTCCGCGAAGATCTTGTCGAAATCTTCGGACTTCTCCTGGTGCGCCCTCACCATGAACTGCGTTGAGAGCTTGATCGGCGTGAGCGGATTCTTGATCTCGTGGGCGATCTGCCGCGCCATCTCGACCCACGCGGAGAGTTTTTTCGAATTGATGAGTTCGGTGATGTCTTCGAAGACGAACACCGTGCCGAGGTGCTGCCCGCCCGTGCTCAGCTCGGTCCGCATGTATCGGATCGTCCGCTTCTTCCCCTCCTTGACGATGTCGATTTCGGAAGAGACGGCCGGCGATCCGCGCGCCTCGTCCTCCTCGGGCCGGGACGCGGGTCCAGCCCCTCCCGCCGCGGCGAAGAAATCGGGGAGCGCGCCCGCGCCGGCGAGCTCCCCGGCCGTTTTGCCGATGAGGTCCTCGCTCGGCATCCCGAGAATGCGTTCCGCGGCGCTGTTGACCGCGCTGATACGTTTCGCGGCATCGGTGCTCACCACCCCCGTTCCGATATTGACGAGAATGACCTCTAGGTACTTTCGCCGTTCCTCGAGCGCCGCCTGCGAGCGCGATACCTGGTGCGTCATTTCGTTGAAGGCTTCGACCACGGTGCCGATCTCGTCTCTGCGTTTCCCACGAACCGTGAACGAGAAATCCCCGCGCGCGATGCGCTTGGTGCCTTCGAGGAGTCCTCTCAGCGGCTCGAAAATCCCCCGCGCGAGAAGAAGCCCGAGCCCGATCGTCGCCGCGGAGAGAAGCGCGAAGAGGCTGAACACCACGGATCTCGCCTTCTCCACCTCGACGCTGTACGACTCCGGCCGGAAGAGAAGCGGCACGCCGATCGCCGCGTGCCCCACGGCCCCAAGGCTCGGTATCGGGACGTACGCCACCTGATACCGGTAGCTTCCCGCTTTTTCGGTCGCCAGCGCGTGATCGACGCCCATCATCGAAACCTTGACGAAGGCATCCGCGTTCATCGTCGAGCTGATGAATCCTCCGGAGAGAAGTCCTTCCCGGCTCGTCGCGACAAGCTCTCCGTTTTCGAAGACGCTGACATCAGCGCCGATCTGGTCCGAGACTTCGCCGAGGAGCTCCGCATCGACGAGGCGCGCGTGATAGACGACGCACGTTTCCTTTCGTCCGCGGACCAGGACGGAGAAGGGATCGCTCACAACACCCATGTAGGGTCTGCCATCGACGTAGTGCATGAAGATCTGCCCCGGCGACACGCGCTCGAGGAGCCGCGCTGCGTCACCGCCGCCCGCGGGTGACGGCGTGACGAAGACGCGCACGCGCCTCTTGTCGTCGTATCGCCAGCGGGGAGGAACCTCTCCTGCGAGGATTTCTGTCACATCGTAATCTTCGAGGAGCGTGTGGAGGTCCTCGACGAGGAGATTGTCCAGGGATTTGCTCGCGCTGAACGTCCTGTAGAGCGCCTCGTTCCTGTTCTCGTGGACGAACCGCTCCTTGATCATGCGCACGGAGAACACGCCGAGGATGACGGCGGGCAAGAGCGCGACGAGAAGGAACGATCCCAGAACTTTCTGCTGGAAGCCGAACTGCCGCCCCGGCGTGAGAGTGGGGAGAACCGGCTTCAGGGAGGGAAGCCTCTTGAGAACGATGAGCAGCACGATGAACGCGACGGCGAAAAAGAAGTAGAGCGACAGAATCGTCGACCAGCGAAGGACGTGCTGCACGAGCGTCGGGACGGCGAACCCCGCGACGAGCGACATTCCCGGCGTATCGGTCGTCTGCGTGAAAATCCGGTACGTCGCGCCGCTCGTCTCGAGGGGGGGCCACTCGAGCGCGGCGGCCCTCTGGAGCGTCTGCGGGTCGAAGGCGTATCCCACGGGGAGGGCTTCCCCGGACGAATCGAGCACGCGCGTTCCTCTGACCCTCGCGAGGAGAATCGGCTCCGTCTCTTCGAGACGCGGCGCGATGCCGCCCTCCTGCACGTTCCTCAGGACCTCGGGAGATTGCGGTCCGGTGCGCGCCGCCCACGCGAGGTTCGCGAAGAAGAACGGAATGTCGACGACGACTTTTCCGGTGACGGCGTGCATGGCGGTTCCGGTGTAGTCCATCACATAGTCTTCGAGGTTGACGATGCCGCGGTAAAAACGGACGGCGCCCTGCGGGGTATCCGTGGTCAGGTCGAGAACCGCCCACTCTTGAGATGACGGCGTTTCCAGCCGCTCATTCGCCTCGTCGGGCCGCAAGCGGTACGGCATCTCCACCGAGAAGCGGCTCACCATGCTGTCCGCCTGGTCGAACACGTGGATCGCGCAGCTGTACCCGAGGAGACTCAAAGGGCTTCCCGCCCACAAATCGAACGCGAGACGCGGGATGTTCGAGGATTCCGCGTCGGTGAACGACCGGCGCAGCGCCGTATCCTGAGAGAAATTCTCGAGAATGTCCTCCAGTATGAATACTTTCCAGTTGTCCGATGGGTGGGTCACCTCGACGGCTTTCTCTTGAATGAACGCCCGCCGGAGTCCCTGGTATTCCTGGTCGAAAAAGACGTACGCCGCCGCGGATACGATGATGACAAAACAGAACGCGCCCGTGACGATCGACACGAGATCCTCTCGCTGAACAAGGCGAGGCGCCGCGACGGCGAAGAGGAGCGTGAGAAGCGAGATGGCCGCCATGTCGAACCGCACGAGAACGAGCGACGCCGCGAGGATGCCGGCCGCCGCGACGGCGGAAGCTCTCGACGCGTCTGCCCGCCCGCCCACACGGTACGCGCCCCACACGCAGATCATCCCCGCGAGGAATATCCCGGCCACCATCAGAAAAGCGCTCATGTGGAGGACGAGGACTTCGGGCTCGAAGATCTTCACCGTTTCGCCGACGAGCCGCGGGTTCGCGTTGGTGACCACGCTGCCGATGAACCCTTTCGCGAGAACGAACACGGCGATCGACACGGCGGCGGCGAACGCGCCTTTCCAGACAAAAAACCCTCTGGTCGACCGCGCCGTTTCCGTTGGTTTCGCCTCACTCCGGCTGATCTTGATCACACCGTATAGCGCCACGACGAAGACGAGCGCCGTGAGGAGCAGGTCTCCGGCGCTTCGCATCAACCCTCCGAGCATCGGAGTGGCGAAAACGGCCGGCTCGAACACTTTGATCCTCGTCGTGAGAAAATCGGGTTGGAACCAGACGAGCGAGTACCTGACGAGGGCCGCCCCCGCGAGAAGGTAGAGCGCCATGAACGCGCGGCCCGGTCCTCTGAGAGACGCGGGGAAACCGCGGAGCGACACGCCGAAGTAGATCAGCATGGCGGCCAGAATGGCGATGTTGGCGAAGGTCGATATGCGGTCGTTGCGGCTCTGTATGAAATGCGGGAGCGGCCGGCCGGCCACCGATACGCCGAACACCGTGTTCCCCTGCGGGATCTGAACCAATGCGCGCCCGCTCAAACCCGCAGCTTCGTTTCCTTCGACGCCTCCCTGGCGCTGGAGCGTCACGCGCCCCTGGGCACCCGAGGGTATCTCCGAGATGTTCGTTACGACCGGGATGTACTCGAGCTGAACGTCGGCCGCCGCGCGCCCCGCGATATCGCCCGCCAGGCTCGCGCTTTTCAGGAATTTGTTGTTCACCCTGTAGTTCACTTCGAGCGGCATGTCGACGAGGACCGATCCCAAACGCGTGCCGCCTCCCGCCGCGCCGCCGCGCGCCGCCGCGTCCGGTGACCCCGCGCTGTCCCCCGCCGCGTACACGGGCATGACGTGGGTGAGCATCCGGTAGAGCGAGACCTGACGCGAGTAGATCAGATCTTTTCCGCTGGTGACGAACCGGCGATCTCTCGCATCGAGAGACTGAGGCCAACCCGCCCACGCCCGGCGGTTGCCTTCCACATCGAAGAGCTGGATTCCGATCTCGGTACCCTCGGGGAGGAGGTTTCCCTTCGTGATCCGCTCGGACAGCGCGTCCAGCGTGTGGAAGCCGTCGAGCCGGACGCCGATCGAGTCCGCGTCCCACGCGCGCGCGCTGCTGCGGAGAAAGTCCCCCGCGCTTTGCCCGATGGACGTCGACAAACCGACGAGCGTCTCCACCCGCTTTCCGACGGCGTCGAGCACGGAGGATATTTCTCGCTCCTCGCGCTGACGCCACTCGTTCGCGAGAGAGGGACTCACCAGGCGAATGCCCATGAGCGAGACCCCCGCGCCCATCGCGAGGAGACCCGCGAGGGCGAGCGGCGTCTTCAACCGATGCGGTAGAGAAACGCGCAGGAGGCCCGCGAGGGCGAGCGCGGAGAGCACCGCCGGGATAACCGGAGGGATACGGCCGAGCACTCCGACGTGAACGTACTGGCGAAGGAAGAGCAGCGCCCACGCGAGAAGCAACGCGACGACGAGGTTACGGGGTTTGACGGTCGGGATCTTCATGGTTTGGTTCGGGCTCAACGAACAGACAAGCCCTCCAAACATGATACCAGAAAAAGCGCCGAGTCTGTGCGCGAAGAGAAGCTAACGGATGGACTTGATTTCGTTGATCACCCAGCGGTCGTCCTCTGAGCGCAGGGATACGTAGATCTTATCCTTGAAGATCCTGCCGTCATCGTTTCGTTTGTACCGCCGCTCGGCGACCGCGTAGACATTGCCCCGGCCGTCGGACACATGGCGGTACTGGACGAACTGGAACTCCTCGGTGATCGTGAACTTGAACAGGTCCTGAAAAAGATAGTAGCTCTGGTTCCGGCTGAACTGCCCCCCCGTTGGACCGCTCCCCTCGATCGAGATCGCGACTTTGCCTTTGCCGTAGTGACAGAGGATTCGCTGGGCCTGTTCGCTCTTCCACCCCGCCTCGATGTCCGCGAAAACCGCTATCGGGCCCGTCTCTTCCTTGACATCGGTGGCCGGCGTGGCCTCGGACTCCTGGGTCTTCTCTATCGCTTCGGGCTGGAGAGGCTTCTTTCGAGGTTCCTGCTGGGCCGGCCGGCCGCTCGCTCGAGCGAGCGATCCGCACGCGCAGATCGCGAGAATAACGAGGGGGATTCCAAGTGCAGCGAACTTTCTCATGACTGTCGGCCCACCCTTTTCCATAGTCCAAGCCTATAGCAAAGTGGCAATGTTCGTGCCACACCTTATGTGTTGAAAACAAAGGGGTTAAAGTGAAAGCCCCGTCCCGATTCGTCCTGGATTGTGTACTCTGTGTCGCCGAAAAAGGACAAATCAGGACCAGGTAGGCCGGATGGGGATTCACAGAATGACGCAACCGGACGAGCGCCGCCTCCACGAGCATCCAGTTCCCCGGGAGACCAATGACGTTCGAGAGTAAAACGAGACCAAGCCCCGTGTAGAGAAGAACGAGGAGGGCTTTATGGAGGACCGGGGGCACGGGCTGTCATTGAGCGCGCTGGCGGCGCTTGTTCCGCCACATATCCCATTCGATGATGATCGCGCTCGCGATATAGACCGTGGAATACGTGCCCACCACCATCCCGATGAGAAGCGTGATGGCGAAATCCCTGATCACGGGACCGGCGACGATGATCAACACGACGATCGAGAAGATCGTCGTAAGTCCGGTGACAATCGTACGGGACAGCGTCTCATTGATCGACGTATTGACGACACTTATGAAGTTTTCGCGCCTGCGCGTTTGGAGGTTCTCGCGTATCCGGTCGAAAACCACGATGGTGTCGTTCAGGGAGTATCCGATGATCGCAAGGATCGCCGCGATCACGGCGAGCGAAATCTCCCGGTTCGTGATCGAGAAGAATCCCAGCGTGAACAGCGTGTCGTGCGCGAGAGCAATGATCGCGGCGATCCCCATCTTGAACTGGAAACGCCACGAGACGTACGCGACGATCCCGGCGAGCGAATAGATCACCGCCCAGAGCGCGGCCATTTTGAGCTCGCTTCCAACCTTCGGACCCACTGTCTCCACGCGGCGCAGGTCCACCTGATGCGCTGCGAACTGCTCTTTGAGCACCGACTCGATCTTCCTTGCCGTCCCGGCGGCGTCCCCGGCGCGCTTGACCTGTATCAGAATTTCTTTGTCGCTGCCGCCGAAATTCGTGACTTCCGCTCCGGGGAATCCCGAGCGCTCCATGACGGCACGGACTTCGTGGATGGGAACGGCATCCCGGAAGCCGACCTCGACGAGCGTGCCTCCGGCGAAGTCGATGCTGGTGTTGAGTCCTTTGTGCCAGATGATCGACACCAAGCCGACGAGAATCGGCACGATCGAAATGAGTACCACCAGCCGTCGTTTCGACATGAAATCGTAGTGCGCGTCCTTGAACCAGCGCATCGTTTCCTACCCTTTCTTAGTGCCTAAATGCTCAGCTTGCGGACCGTTCGCCTGGCCGTGATCAGGTTGTAGACCACGTGCGTGCACAGCACCGCTGTGAACATGCTTGTCGCGAGCCCGAGGCCCAGCGTCGTCGCGAAGCCTTTGATGGGGCCCGTGCCGAATTGATACAGAACCAGCGCCGTGATGAGCGCCGTGAGATTCGAGTCCAGAATGGTCGTGAACGCGCGGTGGTATCCGGCGTCGATGGCGCTCCGCACCGTCTTGGCTTTCGCCAGCTCCTCGCGGATCCTCTCGAAGACGAGAACGTTCGCGTCCACGGACATACCGAAGGTGAGGATCAAACCGGCGATGCCGGGAAGCGTGAGCGACGCGTGAAGCGAGGCCAGGAGCGCCAGCGTGATGAGAACGTGGAACACCATCGCTCCGCTCGCCAGGAGCCCCGAGAGATGGTAGTAGAAGACCATGAAGCCGATGACGATGACGATCGAAATAGCCGCGGCGCGCGCGCTCGAACGTATCGAATCGCGCCCCAGCGTAGGACCCACTGTCCTCTCCTCGACGACGTCGACCGGAGCGGGAAACGCGCCCGCTCTCAAGACGATGGCCAGGTCTCCGGCTTCTTCGTCGGTGAAACTCCCTGTGATCCGTCCCTGCCCGCCGGGGATCTTGCTCTGGACGGCGGGCGCCGACCGGATCTTGCGGTCGAGCACGATGGCGATTCTCCGGCCGATGTTTTCTCCCGTGAAGCGCGAGAAGATGAGTCCTCCCTCGCGGTTCAGGTCGAACGAGACATCGAGTCTGCTCGGATCATCCGGATTGGGGTTTGTTGTCGCGTTGACCAGCGTGTTGCCCGCGAGCGTCGCTTTCTTCTCGACAAGGTAGAGGAGCCTTCCGACGCCGCCACCTTCGAGCGGGCGGGACTCGGCATCCCAGAGGAATTCGGATTGTCTCGGTACGACACGCTGGGCTTGCGGCGTGGCCAACAGGAGGTCCACCGTCGGTCGGTCCTCTTCGTTGACAACCGCCGCCCCGCCGTAGAGCGACACGAGGTACGATGAAAACGGCCGGTCTTTCGAAATCTCCTTGAGCGGAACCTCGACTTCCTTGCTTCCGGGAAGCTCCGTGATCATCGAGTCGAAAGCCGTTGGTGTCGCGGTCTCCGACTTGGCGGAGGTCTGTGCCTGCTTCGCCGCCCGCGCGACCGCCGAAGTGTCGCCAGCGGCTCCGGCAGCGATCCCTGTCGTGTCTACGACGGCGCCCTTGATCTGGACACCCTGGAGCACGCGGTCGAGATCCTGAATCGCAAGACGCACGTCTTCGGTTTCGCGTACCAAACGGAATTCGAGAAGTGCGGTTTGCCCCAGTAGGTCCTTGGCGCGTCCGGGATCCTGAAGACCCGGCAGCTGGACGATGATCCGCTTGTCTCCCTGCTTCTGTATGTTCGGCTCGGCCACGCCGAACTGGTCCACGCGGTTACGTACGATCTTCAGCACGCGGTCGAGGGCGTCCTGCTTCGCGTCGGCGGTGAGCTGGGAGTCGTCGAGTTCGAGGACCAGGTGCATGCCGCCCTGGAGGTCGAGACCGAGCTTGAGCGCCCGCTCGACGAACTTGTTATCCTTGTCAGCGGTGAGCGCCGCACGTTTTTCCACCGGGATCCGGTAGTAACGCACCGTGGGAATCAGAGCCCAGACCGTCCAAATCATCACCGCGATGATGACAAAGTATTTCCATCTCTTGACCATAAGAAACCTCGGGACTAACCAAACGTGAAAGCGCCGGTACTCGGACTACCTCAAACCATCCACCGTCTCGCGACCGATTCCCTCGATCGCGCCCCTTTCACACACCCGCGGACGTACCAGGCAACAACCCGGACGCGGACCAGTTCCTCACGACTTGAGAAGATGTGCCCTGTAGGAAACGGGGTGAGAGGTTAGCTTTTTAATAGATGACGAATTATACAGGCTTTGCGGCCGGAGTCAACGTCAAACTCCCTGGCAATCGCATGCCCGGCGGAGCTCCCTTCGCGGGCGAGACCACGCGGCGGCCCTAGAGACGGCCCAACAGGACGAGCATGTCCCTGACGGCCCGATCCAGACCCACGAAGACCGCCCGGGAAATGATGGCGTGGCCGATGTTGAGCTCTTCGATTTCGGGAACGTTCGCCACGGCCCTCACGTTGTGGTAGTTCAGACCGTGGCCGGCGTGGACCGCCATCCCCATGTGGCGGATCGCAACTGCAACGTCTTTTATTTTTTGAAGTTCCTCTTGCTGCCCGAGACTCGAGGCGTTCGCGTACCTGCCGGTGTGAATCTCGACTGCCCGAAAACGAAGCTGAGCGGCTCTCCGGATCTGGTCGAGATCCGGGTCCAGAAACACGCAGACCTTGATGCCAGCGCCTGAGAGCGTCGTAACGAGATCGCCGACCGACGACGGGACGAGCTTCAGGTCCAGTCCTCCCTCCGTCGTGACTTCCTCGCGCTTCTCGGGGACGAGCGTCACGGAATCGGGGTGGAGCGCGAGGGCGATCTCCTGCATCTCGTGCGTGGCCGCCATCTCGAGGTTGAGCGCGGTCCTCACGACCTCGCGTATGAGACGGGCGTCGCGGTTCTGAATGTGCCGGCGATCCTCGCGAAGGTGGATTGTCACCTGATCGGCCCCCGCCATCTCGACGGCAGCAGCCGCCGCCACGGGATCCGGTTCCACGGTTTTCCGGGCCTCGCGAATCGTCGCCACGTGGTCAATGTTTACGCCGAGTCGAACCATCTCCATGATCTCCTTCGCTCGATCGCCTGAAGCAGTGCTGGGGAGCCCGCTGCATCGGAGGGATCGGGCCGTCTCATTCCACCAGCTGGGACAACAGTACGCATTCGACACCCGAGTCCTTGACGCGCCCCTGCCACGCCCGTATGGCGTCGTAGGTCGCCGGCCTGGGGTGGCCGATACCGATCGCATGGCCGCGCGTCCTCGCGAGCGCGACGAGCCGGTCGAGCCGCGCGTCGATGTCCTTTCGATTCTCCGTATCCGCGTCGATGAAAAGGTCGTTTCTCGCGGCCGGAACGCCCAGGCTTTTCGCCGCAGTATAGGCGATCGATTTGTTCGAAGTCAAAGAATCGAGGAAGAAGAGACGGCGCCGCGCGATCACTCCGAGCACCGCCTCCATGACGCGCGTGTCCTGGGTGGCGACGGAGCCGAGGTGGTTGTTCACCCCCTTCACCCCGGGGGTCTCTTCGAGATACCGTTCGACGAGCGACGCGATCTCGGCATCGGACATCGATCTGAGAACGGCGGGGACCTCGGAGGTGAACGCCTCCGCCTCCATCGGGAGGTGGAGGATCGCCTCCTTTCCTTTCTCGGCAGCTTGCGCGACGAGGTCCATCGAATGCCGCAGAGACGGTATCACGGATATCGTGAGCGGGATGTCCATGTCGATGAACTTCTCGACGAGATCGTCCGTCGTATAGCCGAAATCGTCGATGACGAGGGCGATTCTCCCCCGACGCTGCGCCGCACGCGGCTCTTCGCGGCGCATCTCTTCGGCCGCGGGAGCCGGGAGTATTCGGATGTGATGGGTGGTGTACTTGCGGCTCCCCGCTTGGAGGTCGAGCCCGCCGGCGGGTTCTTCCCGGCTCGAACGCACGGTGCCTCCTGCGCGGCGGATCGCTTCGGCGAGTGCGAGGTTGACGCGAATGACGCTCTGCGAGCGTTCGAGCCTCGTGTTCCATTCCCGCCTGTGAACCTGCCGTCCGCCGATCGTCACGGGGCTCGTCTTTTCCTGCAGGTTCTTGCGGAGCTCGAGATCGCGAAGCGCCCCCTTGAGTTCGGCGTCGAGCGCCTTCTGGACAATGTCGTAGCGGTCGGTGAACCCGATATCGAGAAGAAAAGCGGCCCCGCGGGGAGACCGGAGGAAGGATACGAGTAGAACGCCCACGACGGCCACGACGACGAGCGCACCCATGATGAACTGGATACGGCTGGGAAGGCTGCCGGACTTCGTTGACCGTTTTTTTCTGGGCATGGCTTAGGTGTGCGCCGACGTCACGAGAAGCGGCTCATATCTGTCGACCGCGCATCATACCACATCGCACGGATGAGCGACCCCCGCCAAAACCGTCTGAACGCAAACACCCGGAAGGGTGGGACCCCCTCCGGGTGTCGTGGAAAAATCTGGACCGCAGCACGGACGATCAGTTCGTCCCGGTATCGTCGCGCCACGCGACGATTCGCCAGATCGGGTTCGTGTACCCCTCGACGGTGGCTTTTCGGACCACGAACGACGCCTGGATATCGTTGCCGGTGAATTGCGTGTCTCCGGCTTGGACGGTGAGCCGGTACATCACCGTCTTCTCGTACCACGTCTGC
>CAZYCB010000136.1:0-4656 GCA_964645735.1 uncultured bacterium
TCTCGCTCTCGAGCAGGTACGACGGGCCCCTGCCCTTCAACGCCTCGGCCGGCACATCTTCCAACCGGCGGCGGATGAAAAGAGTGACGCGGAAGGGCCTCTCGCCCGCCCGTGTCACCAGGTGCGTGAACGCACGGGGCGAGGATCCTTCCGCCGCTTTCATCCCCCAGACGTAGAGCGGCACTTGCCAGTTCGCTTCTCCGGGATCGTCGAGCGCGAAGAGGGTTTTCTTGCGAAGCGTCTGCCCCATTTTGTCGAGCTTGCCCGTCTTGTAGTCCACGATCGCCTGCTCCCCGTAGCTCGTTTCGTCGATGCGGTCGATCCGCCCCGTGAACGCCCACGGTTCGCGAGAGAACTTGAGATTGTGTTCCGTCGCGACAATCGTGAAGCTCGCGGGATCGCTCCGCTCGAGGTCGAGGATGCCGGCGACCATGACCGAGAGATGGTGGCGAAGCGCACGGTCGAAGAACGATCCCTTCCCGACGCTCTCGTCTTCAGCGACCGCGTTGTCGATCGCGTCGCGAACGATCTCCGGCGTGCACGCCGCAACGAGATCCGTCTTCGACGGAAAACGCCCCCCCAGATCCGCCATCACTTTGTGGAGGAGCGAGCCGACTCTCGCCGCAGGCGTGTCGGTCTGCGGGATGCGGAGCACTTTTTCGTAGAAGAAGCGGCGCTCGCAACCGAGATAGGCTCCGATGCTGGACTGACTCAAAGGGAAACGCTCCAGTTGGACGAGAACCGGCTCCGGTTTGATGGCGTGCCAGTGCGCCCCCGCCGGGCTCAGCCAATCGAGCCCTCCGCCCGAATCTGGAACGCGGCCGCCGGTCGTCCATGTCTTCGCGAACCGTATCTGCGGCGGCGTTTTATTCTCGGGGGGTGTTTCGATGCGAACCGCTGCGGGAAGAGTTCGATCGAGAATCGCCGAAGGCGCGGGATATTCGTCACCGGAGAAAACCTTCGGCGCCGTGACGAAAAGATCACCGATCGCGCGTGTGAGCGCAATGTAGAGCAGGTGGTGTTCGTCGGAAAGCTGCTTGGCGGCACTACGCATGCGGTGGAGAGAGAGGGGGCGGCCGGGGAACACGCGTCGGAGCGCCTGCTCGAGTGCGGCAAGCGGGAGAATGCTCTCGCTCCGCGCCGCCGAAGGAAAGAGAAGCTCCGAGCAGCCTATGACGAACACGACGGGGAAATAGCTCCCCTTGGCCTCGCGGGGCGTGAGAAGCGACACCCTCCCTGCACCGCTCGCCGCTCGCCGCTTCGCGAGACGGCTCTCCATCGCAGCGAACGCTCCAATGCTCGGATTCCCACCCCACTTCACGACGGCGTTCGAATAACGCTCCCACGCCTCCAGAAGCGCGCTCGTCTCGTTGTATGCCGATTCCTCGCCCGTTTCCTTCGCGAACACGGTAGAGAGAGGATAAAAAACATCATCCGCGATGATCCGCATCCGCCGTTCGGCAGGTGCGGCACGGAGTTTCTTTCGGAGATCTTCGACAAACGAGCGAAGGTTTTTCTTGTCCCGCGCGGCCCCCGGCGCATCGGCCGGAGCACACGGGAATCTCTCGCGGAGCCAGGGAAATAGAGGAGAGGTGACGACCGCGCGAGATGCGATCTCGTCGTCATTGAATTCGACGAGCGCAAGAAACGCGTCGGCGAAATCGCCGAAGGTTCCTTTGCGTACGCGTCCCGTCTCGAGCGGAATCCCCCGCTGCGCGGCTGCCGCCGCGAGGATCGGTTCGTACGACCGCTTGTTGTTGGTGATGACGGCGATGTCCTTCGCACGGCGTTCACCGTTCCGGAGGACCGAGGCGATGTGCGCGGCCACCGTCCAGCACTCGTCGACGTCATCGCGCGCGAGCTCGAGGCGAAGTTCGCCGGCAACGCGGCCCCCGCCGTCCGCATCGGAGACCACCGGAAGATACTCGCCGGCGCCTTCTCCCAGCACCTCCCTCAGAAGAGCCTCGATCGCCGCCTCCGGCACGCCGCCGCGTGGTGCGCGGGCGGCGAGATAGTACGTCTCTCCTCCGTAGAGTCTGGCGAATTCCTCCGTGAGATACGCGTGCTGGGTCCCCCGGTTCGCGAATACCGATCCCAGAGGATCGCCAAACACGTTCACCGCGACCGTTCCGTTCGGGGGCGCGATCGATTTCAAAAGCTCGAACTGTCCCGCGTCGATATCCTGAAAATCCTCCACGAGGATCGCGGCCGCATGCGCGAACGGATGATCGACGAAGCCCCCGCGCAGGCACTCCACGGCGGCCCACGATACGCCGTAGTACGTCACGCCCCCCATCGACGCGAGCGCGCGGCGATACTCTTTGTAGAGGGAGAGAACATCGTGAAGTCCGGCGTTCTTTCCGGCGTAAGGCGCCAGCCCGCCGAGAACGCCGTTCTCGACGCCGTTCTGCGTGAGGATGTGGCACGCATCGAGAACGTCTTCGAGGAACCGCTCCGACCGGCAAATCGAGCCGAGCTCGCTCGTCATCCGCGCCTCGTGACGGGCAATCACGTCATCGAGAAGCAGGCGCTCCTCGAGATCGTCGACGATGAGAGGCGAACGGCCGGTCGAGGATTCGATGATTTCCTGCGCGAGACGCGTGTACGTGAGGACAGGCGGCGGACCCAGCCGCGCCGTATCCTTGCCGAACACGGCGCCGGTGAGCCGTTTGTGGCTTTCGGCCGAGTACGTGAGAATGTAAACGCCGCCGCTCCCGGCACCGGCACGCGCCGTGCCGCCGCGTCCGGCACCGACTGGACGGGCGCCAATGCCCCCGGCCGCTTCGGTCTCACGATGCCGTGCCTCGAGCGCGCGGAATCTCTCGACGAGGAGCCGCGTCTTCCCGCTTGCCGGCGGGCCGAGCACGCGCATGTGCGCGCCCCGATGCTCGATCACGCGGCGCGCGGTGTCGGACGAAAAAACATCCATGGTTCAACGCGGCTTCTTGCCCTCGGAATCGCCTTTTCCGCCTTCCGCACGCCGTCTGGCGAGATACGCGTCCAGCCGTTCGGCGAGTTCCTTCTCGAACCCCGAGTTCTTCGGAAGGTAGAAGCGGATGTTCTTCAGCGCCTCCGGGAGATAGTCCTGGAGAACGAACGCGTCTTGGTAATCGTGAGGATACTTGTAGCCCCTTCCGTAACCCAGTCCTTTCATGAGGCGGGTGGGGGCGTTTCTGATTTGAAGGGGCACGGGGTACGGCGGCTTTTCGTTCGCCGTCTCGGCGGCCTTCTGGTAGGCGAGATACGAGGCGTTGCTCTTCGGCGCGAGCGCGAGATAGGTCACCGCCTGGGCGAGCGGAAGCGTGCACTCAGGATAGCCGAGGAAATTCACCGCGTCCTTCGCCGCGACGACGAGAGGCAGAGCGTGTGGGTCGGCGTTGCCCACGTCCTCCGAAGCGAAGACGACAAGGCGCCGCGCGATGAAGAGGGGATCCTCTCCCGCTTCGCACATGCGGGCAAGCCAGTAGAGAGACGCGTCGACGTCGCCTCCCCTCAAACTTTTGTGGAGCGCGGATATTAGATTGTAGTGCGACTCGCCGGCCTTATCCGTCGTGAGCATCGGTTTCTGCAGCGCGTCCTCCGCGATCTTTCTCGTGAGCACGCGATCTCCCTGAGTCCGGCTCAGTACCGACGCCGCGTAGTCGAGGGCGTTCAGGGCCACTCGCGCGTCGCCGTGCGCGACCTCGGCGATGTACGAGAGGACTTCGTCGTCGGCCCGTATGCCGAGGTTTCCGACCCCCCGCTCCGCGTCGTCCAGCGCACGCTTCAATATCTCCGCGACGAGTTCGGGAGCAAGCTCCTTGAGAACGAGAACGCGGGAGCGCGAAAGCAGCGGACCGATCACCTCGAAGCTCGGGTTCTCGGTCGTAGCCCCGAGCAGCACGATCGTGCCGTCCTCGACGTGGGGCAGGAACGCGTCCTGCTGCGCCTTGTTGAAGCGGTGAATCTCGTCGATGAAGAGGAGCAGCGGCCGGCTGTCTATCGTTTTGAGCTTCCGCGCCTCGGCTATCGTTCGCTTGACTTCCGCAATTCCCGACGTGACGGCGCTGAACGTGACGAACCGCGCCTTGGTCATCGACGCGATGATGCGCGCGAGCGTGGTCTTGCCCGAGCCCGGAGGCCCCCAGAGGATCAGCGACTGCGTCAGCGTCCCTCGTTCAAGCGCTTTCCTGAGGAGCGTTCCGGGGCCGACGATGTCATCCTGACCGACGAACTCGTCCAGCGTACGGGGACGCATCCGGTCGGAGAGCGGACTCGAGCGGTCAGCGGTTGGAGGAAACGGTATATCCATTGGTCAAGGCGGGAGGCCCGCTTTTCACCTGTAATCGGGCTGGCGATCGAACGTGTGACGCGTCTCGATGAAACGAATCGTCCCGGACTTGCTGCGCATCACGAGCGAATGGGTGACGGCGCCGCCCTGGCGGAAACGGACGCCTCTCAAGACTTCACTGTCGGTGACGCCGGTAGCGGCGAACATGACGTGCGAATCTCCGAGCAGATCCTCTGCCGTGAACACCCGGTCGCGCGGGCCGAGCCCGGATGCGTCGAGCTTCTTCGCCTCATCACCGTTTTGCAGGTAGAACTGACACTGAAAGACGCCGCCGACACACCGGAGCGCCGCGGCGGAGAGCAACCCTTCTTGGGCGTCGCCCGTCC
>CAZYCB010000137.1:0-2699 GCA_964645735.1 uncultured bacterium
CCCCTACCGGGTCGTGGGGCAGGTGCCGGTGTTCCAGGCATTCGAGAAGGGTAAGTACCTGGGCAGACTCGACCTCGAAGTGAGCCCGGCCGCCCGCACGGCACACATAGCGGCGTGGAAGTACATACCGATTACAGCGGATATTCCAGCGGACACGGCTGTCGCCCGGATCGTCGACAGTTACGCATCCCGTCTCGACTCCAAATTCAAGGAAGTGATCGGTGAGAACAGGGTGATGCTCGACGGCGAACGGGATCGGATACGGTACGAGGAGACGAACCTTGGAGATTGGGTGACCGACATCATGCGCGAGTTCACGGGCGCGGAGGCGGCGCTCATCAATGCAGGCGGTCTGCGCGCCAGCATAGACCGGGGGCCGATCACCGTGGAGTCGGTTTTCAAAGCGATGCCGTATCCCAACGAGGTCTTCGTCGTCGACGTCACGGGTGGGGAGCTGCTCGAGATCCTCACGCGCGCGGTGAGGGGTACGCGCGATGAGGAAGACGGCGGTTTCCTCCACGTGTCGGGTATCCGTTTCGAAATAGACGGCAAAACGCCGATACATGTGGCGCTGGCAGGCGAGCCGCTCGATATTTTAAGAACGTACAAGGTCGCGGTCACGGATTTCATGGCTGCGGGCGGCGACGGCTACGACGTGTTCATCGGTAAGCCCGTGGTGAAGACAGGGCTGCCGCTGCGGGAGCTGATCGTCGACACCATTCGTGAGAGGGCCGTGATCGATGCCCGAACCGATGGCCGTATCGTGAGGCTCGAAAAGGGACTCTCCAGGGATGAGCACTAGGCCATTACTCGCGGTGATTTCGCTTCTCGTAGGGCTTTCGACGGCTGCTGTCTGCGCATGGAAGCCGGAGATCGCGCGCGCGGCCGATCCGCACCCGGGGTGGACCATTTACACGAACGGAAACCGTGTGATGGACATCGCTTTCGACCGCGACGGGCGGTTGTGGGCGGTCGGCAGCGGCGGCGTGGTCCGGTGGAACCCGTCGGGGACCTACACGAAGTACACGACGTACGACGGACTGACGGACAACTGGGTTCTCTGCGTCGCCGTGGCGCGCGATGGGGCGATGTGGTTCGGCACATCGGGTGGGGGCGTGTCGCGCTTCGACGGGAGAACGTGGAAGACGTACATGGCGCGCGACGGGCTGGCGAACAACCAGGTGTATTCGATCGCAGCGGCGCGCGATGGGGCGATGTGGTTCGGTACCGCCGGCGGCGGCGTGTCGCGTTTCGACGGGACGACGTGGAAGACGTATACGGAAAGGGACGGCCTGGCGGCGAACACGGTTCATGCCATCGCGGCGGCGTGGGACGGGGCCCTGTGGTTCGGCACGGACGGAGGCGGCGTGTCGCGTTTCGACGGGTCGACGTGGACGACGTACACCACGAGGGACGGTCTTGCGAACAATGCGGTGCTTTCCATCGCCATCGCGTGGGACGGGGCCCTGTGGCTCGGAACCAAACGCGGGGGCGTGTCGCGCTTCGACGGCAAGACGTGGACGACGTACGGGACGCGAGACGGGCTTGCGGGCAGCTGGATCTGGTCGATCGCCATGGGGGGGGACGGCGCGGTCTGGTTCGGGACGGAACGGAGCGGCGTGTCGCGCTTCGACGGCAAGACGTGGACGACTTTCGCCGCTCGTGACGACGTGGCCGACAGTACTGTCTTTTCCATAGCGCTCGCTCCCGACGGGGCGGTTTGGTTCGGAACGGAAAAGAGCGGTGTCTCGCGCTTCGACGGCAAGTCGTGGAGCCGGTATTCCACCCGGGACGGTCTGGCCGACAACACGGTTTTTTCGATCGCGTGCGCGTCCGACGAGTCTCTGTGGTTCGGTACGGGTCGGGGCGGCGTGTCGCGTTTCGACAAAAAGATGTGGAAGAGCTTCGACACGGAGGACGGTCTTGCGGGCCACATCGTCTTTTCTATGGCGGCGGCGCGCGACGGGGCGATGTGGTTCGGGACCGAACGGGGAGCCTCGCGTTTCGACGGGAGCGAGTGGAAGACGTACACCACAGAGGATGGGCTCGCCGATTCGGGAGTGCTCGCCGTCGCTCAAGCCAAGGACGGGGCGATGTGGTTTGGCACCGGCCGGGGTGTCTCGCGATTCGATGGAAAGGCGTGGACGAGGTACACGATCGAGAGCGGTCTTGGGGGCAACAGGGTCTACTCCATCGCTGCGGTGCGCGACGGGGCGGTGTGGGTCGGCACTGCGGGGGGCGGTGCATCGCGCTTCGATGAAGGGAAGTGGAGGGCGTATACGACGAATGACGGTCTCGCGGGCGACGTCGTTCTGTCCATCGCGGAAGCCCCGGACGGCACGTTGTGGTTTGGCACGGATCAGGGCGCCTCGCGATTCGACGGGGTGCAGTGGACGTCGTACAGGGTTCGCGACGGTCTTGCGGACAGCATGGTACTGCGCGTGGTGATTTCGGACGACGGATCGATTTGGTTCTGTACCGGACAGGGAGGCGTCTCGCGTTTCGATAGGGGGAATTGGGTGACGTACACGACCGAGGACGGTCTTGCGGACAACACGGTGTTCTCGGGAGCAGTGGCGGCGGACGGAGCCCTGTGGTTCGGCACGTACTGGGGCGGCGTGTCGCGTTACTCGCTGCGGAGATAGGCGGTGTGGTGGGGGGTTGAACCAGAATTACATGGTCCCGGTCGCGCTCGAACG
>CAZYCB010000138.1:0-2046 GCA_964645735.1 uncultured bacterium
CCAACGTCCGTCCGCAACTGGGTCGAGGTCGTGAAGCTCGGGGCGTTCTTCATCGAAGAGGTGCAGGGTGGGGGAAACGTCGTCGGCCGGTTCATGCAGATCACGACCGGCGGCGTCCCATGCGGCACAGGCTTGGGAAACTCGCTTGTAAAAGGCATTTCGCTGATAGAGTAAAGGAGAGAGGGGAATGGCATCGTCGAATGGCAAGCGCTCGTTGAGACTCATCGTTATCGACAGCGACAGGGGTTCCAGACTCTACGTCAAGCGCCGTCTCAATGCGGACGGTATCCGCGTTATCGGCGAGGCAGAGGATACCCAGGCGGGTCTTCGCCTCGTACGGGGACTCCAGCCCGACGTCGTTCTCCTCGAACTCGAATCGTCCGCGAATGGCACACTGGACGCGGTCAAAACCATACGGGATGAGCTCCCCGATACGGGAATTATCCTCAGCTCGCACGAGTCGTCGCCCCAGATGATTCTCAGCTGCATACGGGCGGGGGCGCAGGAGTTCGTGTCGCGGCCCATGGATGTCGCCGAGCTCGAAAAGGCGATCGAACACATCCGCAAGCTTCTCGAAAGATCGACGCCGCAGGGGAAGAAGAGGGGAAAAGTTCTCACCGTGTTCTCGGTCAAAGGCGGCATCGGAGCGACGTCGGTCGTCGCCAATCTCGGTGTGGCGCTCGCGAGCCGCGGAGAGACGAAGACGGTGCTCGTCGATCTGAGTTTTCACATGGGTGATCTGGGGCTGATGCTCGACCTGCCGCCCCGGTACAGCGTCACCGATGCGCTCAATTCGGAGGGATCTCTCGACGGCACGAAGCTCGCCTCCATTCTCTCCCAGCACAGCTCGGGAGTCTACCTTCTCACCGTTGCTGCGAGTCCCGAGGTCGGCGAGGAGATCACCGTCAGCCACATGACCGAACTGTTCGGACATCTCAACACGATGTTCGATTACGTGGTCGTCGATGCGGGACGCCATCTCGACGACCGGACGGTCGAGGTTCTCACTCTGTCCGATGCGATCCTGATGCTCTCGTGCCTCGACTTGCCCACGATTAGAAACGTAAAGCGATACATGGGAATATTCGACAAGCTGGAGATCGATCGTGAGCGGATCCATCTCGTCGTCAACCGTTTCCTCAAGAAGGGCCGTCTCGGCCTGAACGACCTCGAGTCGACGGTTGGCCTCGAGACCTTCTGGACGATACCGAACGATTTCGCACCGATGAGTCTTGGCATCGATCACGGCACTCCGGCAGTGGTCCAGACACCGAAGGCAAAGGTGTCGCAGAACTTCCAGGATCTGGCCCAGAACATCTGCGAGCTCTACGGTGCGGAAGTACCGCGCAGCTCGGTGGAAGCGGCCTCGAACTGAACACACTGACCCGAGGAGAGGTGTACGATGGCACTCCGCGATCGATTCAAAAACGGCGGTTCCCACGCCGAAAAAGCGGAACGGGAAGACTCCCGTGCGAAGGTGAGCACTGCGCCCGGCGACGGGAGCGGGAAGGGAAACGGGAGATCGGCGGCCCCCACCACGACGGACCGGAGCCACGGGCTGAAAGCCCGCATTCACCGGAGAATGGTGGAGCGCATAAACCTCACCAACCTGGACGCGATCGAACCGGCGATGCTCCGTGCCCAGATCGGTCACATCATCTCGACGCTGGTCCAGGAGGAGAACATCCCCCTGAGCGAGGCCCAGCGGACGGCCCTCGAGGCCGAGGTCATGAACGAGACCTTCGGACTGGGACCGATCGAGCCGTTTCTCCACGATCCGGACATCTCCGACATACTCGTCAACACGCACCGGCAGGTATACATCGAGCGCTTCGGGCGTCTCGAGTTGACCGGGGTCCGCTTCGACGACGACGCTCACCTCATGAAGATCATCGACCGCATCGTGTCGAGAGTGGGCCGGCGGATCGACGAGTCCTCGCCGATGGTCGACGCGCGCCTCCCGGATGGGTCGCGCGTGAACGCAATCATACCGCCGCTGGCCTTGGACGGCCCGTCGCTCTCCATCCGCCGGTTCGGCGTACGCAC
>CAZYCB010000139.1:0-4142 GCA_964645735.1 uncultured bacterium
CGTAGAAGAACTTGTTTACCTGAAGAACGTGCATCCCAGAGGTCATCGCGAACCCGGGCGCCGTCAGTTGCCCAGGTGACGTTTGATCTTCTCCTTTGCGATCCAGGCGAGGGCCGTGGGCATATGCTGTTTCAGGGCCGACCTCGCCGTGCAGATCATCCAGCATTTCTCGCACCCGGCGATTTCCCGTCTCACCTTGTCAGCGGTTTCGCTTTCCCAGATCTCCTCGAACGTGCGGCCCTTGAGATCCCCCATCGGAGACGGAATCGTCAGACACGGGTAAACCAGCCCCTCGGGCGCCAGGTAGAAAAAGTCGACGCCGGCACGGCATTGGAGCAGGCGCCGTTTCTCTTGGTTGAACAGGAGCGTCCCCGATTCGAAGTACGCGCGCATCCACCGTTTCGGATGGTAGCTGAGGAGCTCCTTTTTGATCACATAACCCAACGCATCGGCGAGAACGCCGTCCTGTACCTGTTCGTTTTTCTGCGTGCTGAAATAGATGTCGGAGTTCTGCGCCACGGCGGTGGTGAACTGGAAACCGAACGACTGCGCGAGGTCATAGACCTTCTTCATCTCCTCAGCGTTGTCGTTCATCGCCGTGAACCCGATCCGTACGTTCTTGAACTCCCTCTCTTTGAGCGCACGGAGCGTCGTGAGCGCCTTGTTGTACGCGTTCTTTATGCCGCGGATGCTGTCGTGGATGTCTCCGATCCCGTCGATGGAGACTCCGATGCCGATATTGGGAATCGATTTCCGCAGCGTCTCCATTTTCGTGACGATCTGCTCCGTGCGAAAACCGTTCGTCGAGATCACGATCCGCGGGTCGCCGCACTTGGCGTGAACCGCCTTTACGATGTCGACGAGGTCCTTGCGCATGAAGGCCTCGCCGCCGGAGATGTTGATGTCGCGGAGCGTCGAGGGAACCTTTGCGTAATCGTCTACGGAGAGATGCTCCTGCGGCTCGATCTTCCAGATGTTGCACATCTGGCACCGGGCGTCGCACCGGTACGTGACGGCGAGGATGGCATCGGCGGGATACACGATTTTAGCCATGGTTTCTCGTTCTCGTCTCGGCCAGCCGTTCGAAGAGCGCTTCGTACCGGGCGACCATTCCCTCGACCGTGTACCGCGCCCGGATTTTCTCCCTGGCTTTGCTGATAATTTGTTTCGTTTCTTCGTGTTTGTCAAATATAAGACGTATCGCCTCCGAAAGTCCAACCGCATCGGCGGGGGCGATGAGCCTCCCCGTATGCCCGTCCTCTATGATTTCGGGGACGGATCCCACGGCGCTCGCCACGACCGGCACCCCCGCCGCCATCGCTTCGAGAACCGCGAGCGGCAGGGTCTCCACGGCGGCGTGGGACGGGAGGACCAGGACGTCCGCAAGCCCCAGGATCTCGGGGATGTCCTCCCTTTCCCCGAGGAGGAACACGCGACGATCGAGGCCCAGCCTCGAGCGGAGACCCTCGATCGTACCCCTCTGAGGGCCCTCGCCCACGATGAGGAACTTGATGGCCTCCCCGGGCCCCGCGGCCTCGAGGGTTCTCGCGGCCTCCAGGAGCGCCTCGTGGGCCTTCTCCGGGCGGAGCGACGCCACCATCACGACGACACGGTCGCCGGTCCCGATGAGGAGCTCCTTCCGGAGCCTGTCGACGGCCGCCGGATCGACCCTTTCGAAGCGGTCCGCATCGATCCCGTTCTCGATGACGACGATCCTCTCGCGCTCGATCCCCTCGACGCTCTCGAGGTAGGCGGCGTGACGCGAACTGAGCGCCACGACGGCGTCCGTGTACCTCATGAGGACCCGGTCGAGGCGCGTGTAGCTCCGGCGGCTTTCCATGCGGCCGGTCGAATGGGAAGCGATGACCCTCCGTGGGACCCGCGAAACGAGCGACGCGAGCCTCCCCCAAAATAGCGCGTTGTGATGATCGATCGAGAAGAGAACCTCGGGCGAGAATGATCTGAGATGGGACGCGAGCCTCGCGAGGACGAGCAGGTCGCCGCGTCCCCGTTGGATCGAATGGATGCACGCGACGCCTCGACGAACGAGGCGGTCACCCACCGTGCCGGGGGCTTTGAGGAACAGCAGCTCGCTCTCGTACCTCTCCGCCGGCAGCCGCGTGACGAGGTCGAAAAGAACGTTCTCCGCTCCCCCGACGTCCAGCGTGGAAGCGATAAAGGCGATTCGGATTTTTCTCACGGATTCCGCGACGTCAAACGTACGGTCCGCGATCGCGGATCTTCGTCGTACATTTCAAGTCGTGTATCGATCCATGGACCCGCGCCGGGTTTCCGTACACGACGGACCCCGCGGGGATATCACGAGTAACGACCGCACCGCTCCCCACCAGCGTACCTTCACCGATCGTGATGTACGGCAGAATTGTCGCGTTGACTCCGATCTGCACGCCGCGCTTGAGCGTTGGCCCGCGCATGCACCCTCTCGAATCGTCGCACCCCGGGTGTATGTCGTTGGCGATCGTCACGCCCGGCGCCATGAACACGTCGTCTTCGATGATCGTGAACTGCGCGATGTAGCAGTTGCAGTGGATCTTGACGTTGTTGCCGATCTTGCACCCATAGTCGATCACGGTGTTGTTCCAGATCGAGAAGTGCGATCCGATCTCGTTTTCCTCGCGGATGACCACGTTGTGCCCCGTCTCCAGCTTGTCGCCGATCGTCGAACCGGCGTAGATCACCGTCCCGAACCGTATCACGGCGTCGTTGCCGATTCGAAGAATGGGGCTCACCCCGCCGCGCGGGGACAGATAGCCGACCAGGACCCCCTCGTCCAGGCGTGCGTTACTCCCCAATGTCACTTGGCCGATCTTATTCAACGGACACCCCTATTTCTTTCTGGCGGGTTTCGAAGGGCGTTGGACAGCGGGAGCAGAGTCCCCGGTCTTGAGGGGTACCACGGCGCCCGAATTCCAAAGTGACGTGTTCGCCGCTTCGATGACCTTGACGACATCGAGGCCGTGCCGGCCCGAGCTTTTCGGCTCGACCTTCGTCTCGATGCAATCGATGAAATGCTGACAGGCGACTTTGAGCGGCTCGCTGTCGTCGAGCTTCGGAATGAAGATATCGCCGAAACGGTACGAGAGCTGGAATTCTCCGAATGTGTCGTAGTGCGGGAGCACCGTGACGCCCTTGTCGTAAATCCGGATCTTTTCGAGCGAGCTCACGTCGTCGTAAACGAGCATCTTCTTGCTTCCGACCACCGTGGTCTTGCGAATCTTGTTGGGGTTGAGCCAGCTCACGTGGACGTGGGCCATGATCGACCCCGGGTACTTCAAGTACAGGAACGCGACGTCCTCGATCTTCTGCCGGATGTAAGAATGGCCCTGCGCGGCGACCGCTTCCGGGGCGCTGCCGAGAATGTAGTTGAGAATCGACACGTCGTGCGGGGCGAGATCCCACAGCACGTTGATGTCGTCCTGGAATATCCCCAGGTTGACGCGCGTCGTGTTGATGTAAAAGATGTCTCCCAGTTCCCCTGATTTCACCAGGTCTTTAATCTTGTTTACCGCCGCCGTGTAGAGAAACGTGTGACCCACCATGAGGATCACGCCGTTTTTCTTGGCCGACGCGATGAGCTTCTCGCAGTCCGCGCCCGACGTGGCAAGCGGCTTCTCGACGAAGACGTGCTTTCCCGCTTCCAGCGCCTTCAGCGCGATCTCGACGTGAGTGCTCGGGGGCGTGGCAACGACGATCGCATCGACCTCACGGCTCGACACGAGATCGCCGTAGTCCCGCGTCGTCTTGACGCGCGGGTAGAGCATTTTCATGTGGGCGAGTCTCTTCTCGTCCAGGTCCGCACACGCGACGACTTCCGAGTCGCGCAGCGTGCTGAAGTTCCGGACCAGGTTCGGTCCCCAATAGCCGCATCCAACGACACCGACTTTCAACAAGTTGCCTCCTCGTATACCTGTCCGTCACCGGTCAGAGCCTGCACCAATGCCCGCCTAGTATACCACTCTTAGCACAAGGTATACCACAAGCCGGGCCTAGTAGCCCCCCAAACCGGAAAGCATCACCGGAACTGTTCTCAGGATTATTTTGAGGTCCAGGAGAAGGGACCAGTTCTCGATGTAGTGAAGGTCCAGAGCCACCATCTCGTCGAACGGGACGGTGCTCCGGCC
>CAZYCB010000140.1:0-5512 GCA_964645735.1 uncultured bacterium
TCAAGCTGAACATCTTCTTCTCCATCATCTACAACGCCGTGGGCCTCGTTCTGGGCACGCTGGGACTTCTGACGCCGGTCCTGGCACTGCTGTTCCAGGAGGGCGGATGCGTCACGGTGGTGCTGAGCTCGACGCTGCTTCTGTGGGCGCGGCCGAAGCCGATCGCGGACCTGGCGGCGCGTGGGGTGCGTGCGGTTGCCGTTGGGGCGGTCCCTGCGAGCGCAGCCGTCGTCGAGCCTCGGGGAGCGAAGAGCGCGTGACCTGAACGATAACCCGCGAGAATTTCAAGGTCGGCTCTTGGCTCGAGAAACACTAAGATCCTGAATGGAGGAGCGATGCAGGACGAGCCGCGGAAATTGAAGATCCTGTTTCTCTGCACGGGCAACTCGTGCCGGAGCCAAATGGCCGAGGGTTGGGCGCGGGCGCTCAAGGGAAACGTCATCGAACCCTATTCCGCGGGCGTCGAATCGCACGGTCTCAATCCCCTGGCGGTAAAAGCCATGGCGGAGAAGGGAGTCGACATATCCGGCCACAAGTCGAAGCTCGTAGTCGAACTCGCCGGCGTCGAGCTCGACTACGTCATCACGGTGTGTGACAATGCCCGCGAGAGCTGCCCTGTCTTCCCGGGCAAGGTGCGCGCGGTCCATATGAGCTTCGACGACCCCCCGTTTCTCGCCAGGGACGCAAAAACCGAAGAGGAAGCGATGCTCCACTACCGGCGCGTGAGAGACGAGATCAAGAAGTACGTCGAGAATTTGCCCGGCGCCTTGACCGGCTTGTAAGCAAGAACGAGAGGTGAGCATGACTGATCGTGCGAAAACCGAAGCCGCTGAAGCGAGAGGCAGATTATCTGTTCTGGACCGGTTCCTGACGCTCTGGATATTCCTCGCGATGGCCTGTGGAGTTCTCGCCGGATACCTCAACCCCTCCGTCGCGGGATTCTGGAACAAGTTTCAGGTCGGGACGACCAACATCCCGATCGCCATCGGGCTCATCCTCATGATGTACCCTCCGCTCGCCAAGGTGCGCTACGAGGAGATGGGCCCGGTTTTCCGCAACGTCAAGGTGCTCGGCCTGTCGCTCGTGCAGAACTGGATCGTGGGCCCGATTTTGATGTTCGCTCTCGCCGTCGTCTTCCTCCACGACAAGCCCGAGTACATGACGGGTCTCATCATGATCGGCCTGGCCCGGTGTATCGCCATGGTGATCGTCTGGAACGAGCTCGCCAAGGGGGATACGGAGTACTGCGCGGGCCTTGTGGCGTTCAACTCGATCTTTCAGGTGCTCTTCTATTCGGTCTACGCTTACGTGTTCATCACCGTGCTCCCCACCTGGTTCGGCCTGGAGGGCGTGACCGTCAGCATCACGATCGGAGAAATCGCCAAGAGCGTGTTCATCTACCTCGGGATCCCCTTTATTGCCGGCCTCGTCACCCGTTTCACGCTCATCAAGCTGAAAGATAAGCGCTGGTACCACGAGAAGTTCATTCCGAAGATCAGCCCGGTGACACTCATCGCCTTGCTCTTCACGGTCGTGGTCATGTTCTCGCTCCAGGGCGAGAAAATCGTCCAGCTTCCGTTCGACGTGCTGCGTATCGCCGTCCCGCTTCTCGTTTACTTCGTGTTGATGTTCTTCATCTCGTTCTTCATGTCGAAAAGGGTCGGTGCGAGCTACGGGCAGGTGACGACTCTTTCGTTCACTGCGGCCTCCAATAACTTCGAGCTCGCCATCGCGGTGGCGGTTGCGACCTTCGGGATCGATCACGGAGCGGCGCTCGCCGCGGTGATCGGCCCGCTGGTCGAGGTGCCGGTTCTCATCGGGCTCGTCAACGTGGCCCTCTACCTCAAAACACGGCTTCGTTGGCCGGCCGAAAGGACGGATCCGTCGGAAGCCAAAGCTCATAACCCAATACCAGTAGGATAGATACTCGGAATCTCCATGTCCACCGCGCGCTCTTTTCGGAACACCCCCTTGACAAGGCTTGGCTCTTTGGCTAAATTGCCAACAACAAGAGAGGAAATTCACATGGACCCACAAACACGAGCTCGATACGAAGCCCAAGCGTTGATCATAAAGGCAATGGCTCACCCGACGCGGCTCTTTATCGTCGATCGACTGTCCACGAGGGAGCACTGCGTGTGCGAGCTGACCGAGATGATCGGTCAGGATGTGTCGACGGTATCGAAACACCTCGCCCTGCTCCGGAACGCCGGCATCGTCCAGGACGAGAAACGCGGCACGCAGGTGTTCTACCGGCTCCGCATGCCCTGCGTCCTGAGCTTTTTCTCGTGCGTGACAACCGTGATGAAATCGCGGGCCGAAGCGCAGATGGAGTTGCTCGGGTAGCCCACCCGCTCCAAGCATACTGCATCGGGTTGCCCGGCGGATACTCCGGGCGATCCACAGAGGGAGACACCATGTCTTGGAAAAACGAGTGGAAAGCGCTGGCGTTGATGAGCGTCGTGTTCCTCGGGTGTTATTTCCTCCCCGTTGGAGTCCCCCGCTTCGACCGCGCGATCATGGAGGCCCTCCACCTCGTTAAGTGGTACGCGCAGGAGCACGTGCTCCTCTGCCTCGTCCCCGCCTTTTTCATCGCCGGCGCGATCGGCGTTTTCGTGAGACAAGCTTCCGTGATCAAGTACCTCGGCGCCGGCGCGAACAAGTTCCTCGCCTACGGAGTGGCTTCGGTTTCCGGGACGATCCTCGCGGTTTGCTCGTGCACGGTGCTGCCCCTTTTCGCGGGGATCTACCGTAGAGGGGCCGGGCTCGGGCCGGCGACTGCATTCCTCTACTCGGGTCCGGCGATCAATGTTCTCGCCATCGTCCTCACGGCTCGCGTACTCGGCATGGAAATCGGTATCGCTCGGGCGGTCGGAGCGATCGTGTTCAGTGTCGTCGTCGGGCTCCTTATGCACGTGATTTTTCGAGGGGAAGCGACCGAAGAGCCTCCGGTGGAGACAACCGAGGCGAGCGGCGCGCGCCCCCTCTGGGTTGACACCCTGCTCGTTGCATCGCTGGTCGGGATCCTCGTCTTCGCGAACTGGGGAAGACCTTCAGACTCGCATGGTTTCTGGCATGCGGTCTACTCGGCCAAATGGATCATTACCGCGGTGATGGCGGGTGTGCTCGCGGTAATGCTCTCGTCAGTGTTTCGTTTCAAGTGGTGGCACGTGGCTCTGGCGACTATACCCGCCTTGGCCGTCGCGCTGATATTCGATGGAAAGCCCGTCATCGCTTTCGCGGCAGGTGTCGCAGGCTTCTCTGTGCTCACCAGTAACGATCGCGGCGAGGCCGGCGATTGGTTCAAATCTTCATGGGATTTCGCGAAGCAGATTCTACCCCTCCTCCTTATCGGCGTGCTCTTCGCCGGCGTCTTCCTGGGACGTCCCGGCGAAGAAGGCTTGATCCCCAACCGATGGGTGAGCACCGCGGTGGGAGGCAACTCGCTCGCGGCAAATCTCTTCGCGTCGATTGTCGGGGCTTTCATGTACTTCGCCACGCTGACCGAAGTCCCGATCGTCCAGGGGCTCATCGGGAGCGGTATGGGCAAAGGGCCGGCGCTGGCCTTGCTCCTCGCCGGACCGGCGCTAAGTCTACCCAGTATGCTGGTCATACGTAGCGTGATCGGAACGAAGAAAACCGTTGTATTCGTATCCCTCGTTGTCGCCCTGGCGACGATTACGGGGATGATCTACGGAGCGATTTTCGCATAAGGAGGCAAACCAATGAAGAGCATTCAGGTCTTGGGCCCAGGCTGCTCGAAGTGCAAGACGCTGGCGGCAAACGTCGAGGCGGCGGTCCGCGAGCTCGCAATACCGTGCGAGGTGGAGAAGATCACCGACATCAACGTGATCATGGGTTACCGGATCATGATGACGCCGGGGCTCGCCATCGATGGAGTGGTGAAGTCGAGCGGTGCGGTGCTCTCGGTGGAGCAGATCAAGAAGCTGCTTTCCGAAGGTTGAGAGGGAGTCTGGTAGGTTGCTGTCGTTGAGATCGAAACCGGATCCCACGCCTTCAAGGAGGACGAGCTGTGCATTCTGAACCTGTGTTGGGGCGAAAGAAGACTTGGATGAGAAAGACGGTCGGCATCGCATTAGCAGCGGCAGTCGTGTTGCTTATGGGAATCGCGTGCTCGAATAAGGCCGAGAATGAGCCTGCGAAAATGGACAAACCATCGGCCGAAACGGGCCAGGCTCCTCTCGTCACCTTCGTGGAAATCGGCTCGGTCCGCTGCATCCCCTGCAAGAAGATGCAGCCGATCATGAGGGAGATCGAGCAGGAGTACGCGGGTAAGGTCAAGGTCGTGTTCTACGATGTGTGGACTCCGGAGGGCAAACCGTACGGCGAGAAATTCGGCATTCGGGTCATTCCGACGCAGGTGTTCCTCGACAAGGACGGCAAGGAGTACTTCCGGCACGAAGGCTACTTCCCGAAGGAAGAGCTCGTTAAGGTGCTCCAGCAGAAGGGTGTTTGACGACGATGGCGCTTTTTGACCAACTCACCGGCGCCCTGCAGCAAGCACCTCTTATTGCCCTGGCCGCGTCGATGGCATGGGGCGTCTTGAGTATTCTGCTGAGCCCGTGTCACCTCTCCAGCATTCCGCTCATCGTGGGGTTCATCGACGGGCAGGGAGTCGTCACGAAGAAGCGCGCATTAGCGCTCTCCGGTTTATTTTCGCTCGGGATTCTCGTGACGATCGCTGCTATCGGCGTCATTACCGGGACGATGGGCCGCATCATGGGAGACGTCGGCAAGGTGGGGAACTATTTTGTTGCCGCCATCTTCTTTGTCATCGGGCTGCACTTGCTCGAGGTGATCACCATCCCGTTTCTCGGCGCCGCGAATCAGCCGACAGTGAGAAAGAAGGGAGCGCTCGCGGCTTTGACCATCGGGCTCGTGTTCGGCATCGCGCTCGGTCCCTGCACGTTCGCGTACATGGCGCCGATGTTAGGAATCGCCTTCAACGTCGCCTCAACAAGACCCGTTCTTGCCACCTCGCTCATTTTGTTTTACGCGATCGGCCACTGCATGGTGATCGTGCTGGCGGGGACCTTCACGAGTATGGTGCAGAAATATCTCAACTGGAACGAGCGTTCGAAGGGAGCCGTCCTTCTCAAGAAGGTGTGCGGGGTTCTCGTCATCCTCGGAGGCGTCTACCTCATCTGGAGCGTGCGCTGATAAAGGAACGAACATGACCCTTCCAGAAGACATAGAGATTGGGAAGAGCCGCCAAACGGATGTCGACATACTCGGAGGCGGTCCTGGCGGCTACGGCGCGGCGCTGGCAGCCGCGCGGCGCGGCGCGCGCGGCGTATTGGTCGAGAAGAAACGTCTCGGCGGTAGTTGCCTCAACATCGGGTGTATCCCGACCAAAGTGCTTGCGACCTCCGCCGAACTCCTAGTGCATGCCGGGGCGACGGGCGCGCGGAAAACGGTTGCCCCGAGGACCAAACAGCGCGAAGGGAGACACATGTCATGAAAATCCGAACATTGATCACCGCGGTCCTGC
>CAZYCB010000141.1:0-2908 GCA_964645735.1 uncultured bacterium
CTCGGTCAGCACGCCGAAGCCCTCCCTCTGGAGGGCTTCCCGCACACAACCCACCACGTCGTCGAACGCCGCATCGACCTTTCTCGAGAACCCGTACATGTTGCCCTCGATTCGTTCCGGAGCCGGCATCACAAGACGCCGTCTATCTTCTCCACGATCGACTTCTTAGGCTGGGCGCCAACGATGCGCTCCTCGACCTTGCCGTTCTTGAATATCATGATCGTCGGGATGCTCATGATTCCGTATTTCGCGGCTGTCTCCCGGTTGTCGTCGGTGTTGAGCTTGCCCACCTTGAGCTTGCCCTCGTACAACCCGGCAATCTCCTCGACGACGGGGTCCAGAATCCGGCAGGGACCGCACCATGGGGCCCAGAAGTCGACGAGAACGGGCAGTTGCGACGCGACGACCTCGGCCTCGAAGTTCGCATCGGTGAATTCCAGCTTTTTCGACATTGCATCCCTCCTATTGGGTTCGTCCCCCGCCGGGGGCGAGAATTTTTCACTCTAAAATAAGCGATCCGGGCGGCAATTCAAGCGATTTGTTCGCAAGGGGGGGACCTTTTCCCGAGGGAATGCACGGGCAGACGATTGCCCCTCCGAAACGGATTCGCAAGCGCCCGTTTTTTCGCGTATACTTCGTCCAGCGTTCGCGCGGGGCTCACGAGTGGAAGGAGGAAGCCATGGTTGCTTTCAAGGAGCTCGTCGTTCCGACGGATTTTTCGGAGTACTCGCTCGTTGCGATCGACATCAGCGTCGAGATCGCAGAGAAATTCGGTTCGCACGTGTCCTTGGTTTACGTGGTCGAGCCTCTGCTTCAGGCGGCTGACCTGACGTGGACGACGGTGGACTTCGAGGAGCTCAACGAAGCCCACAAACAATCTGCGGAAAAACAGCTCCAAAAGCTCGCCGAGGAGAGATTCCCCGCGGGAACCGGATGCGATGCAGTGATCCTCTTCGGCAAACCTTTCGTCGAGATCCTCAGGTACGCCAAAGAGAAGAACGCGGATCTCATCGTCATGGCCACGCACGGCAGGGGGGCGATTTCCCACCTCCTCCTGGGGAGCACGGCGGAGAAGGTCGTTCGCAAGGCCACGTGTCCGGTGCTCACCGTAAAACACCCCGAACACGTGTTCGCCATGCCGTAGGGTCGCCCCCCCGCGGAACCGGCCGCAGCGGAATAGCAGGAAGCGGCGACCGCATGGCTAATCGCATATTAATAAAGCACTTGAGCCATCGTTCGCGCCCGGATTCTCCCGGATGGTTTCAAGTAAATCGTTGATGCTGACGGCGAGGACTGTGTATGTTCATCTCCGTCGCGGTGAGAGACGCTCATGAGACAGTTCAGGGATTTTGATTATCGCCCGGTGTGGCGCCAGCACACGTCGCTCACGATGGTCAATTGGATCATCCTCGCGAACGTCGTCGTCTACGTCGTCAAGGCCCTCTCCACCTCTCCGATGTCGATCGTTCACCTTTTCGGCCTCTCGCCGAACCTCGTCCTGACGAGGGGGTTCGTATGGCAGCCGCTCACGTACATGTTTCTCCATGCCGATTTCTGGCACATCTTCTTCAACATGCTCATGACCTGGTTCTTGGGCAACACGGTGGAATCCGTCTGGGGAGGCCGGCGGTTCCTCAAGTACTACATCGCTTGCGGTTTGGGAGGAGCGGCTTTCAGTGCGATTTTCACGTTCAACGGGCCGCCGGTGATCGGGGCGAGCGCCGCTGTGTTCGGGCTGTACCTGGCCTACGCGATGATGTTCCCCGATAACCACATCTATCTGTACTTTCTACTCCCGATCAAGGCGAAGTACTTCGTGGCGTTTTTCGCCGCGATCCAGCTTCTCTTCGGCATCGCCGGGGGCGGCGGGATCGCGTACTTCGCTCACCTGGGCGGAATGGCTGCCGGGCTTCTCTTTTTCAAGAGGGAGATCAGGGCCACGCGTCTCTGGACGAGACTCGAGCGGTGGTACACCGGCCGCAGACACGACCAGAAATCCGTTTGGAAAGCGCAGGACACGGCGAAGATCGATTCGATTCTCGACAAGATCGCATCCAAGGGTTTCGACGATCTGAGCGCCACCGAAAGACGGATCCTCGAGAACTACAGCCGCAAGAAGCAGGAAGACTCCGAGTAGACAGCGAGCAGCGTCAGGCGGGGATTACCGTTTGGAAGCCGCGGAGAGCGCTTCGTCCATCGCGGCGGCCTCCTCGTCGCTGAGCTTTCGGGACGGCACGCCTCCGGACACCGCCACCGTGTAACTTCGCGTCGAATTCCGGCCCGTGAGGTAGGTGAGAATGATCCCGTTCTTGTTCCCGTCGAGCAGACAGAGAGAATAACTCTGCTGCCCGCCGATATCCCCGAATGCGTCGTACCGCACGAGCCCCGTGTACTGGAAGAAAAAGCGGCTCTTGTCCGTGAGCTCTTCGAGGCTCCGCGTCAATCCCTCGATCTGGAGCTGGCTGGTCTCCACCGCCTTCGCGATCGCGGGTATCGTCCTGGCGGGGTCGGCGGACGGGTGACCGATCGATTTGAGGGGGCGTACGAGGGAGCGCAGCGTGGAGCGCGATCCCAGCGCGAAGAAAAACGCCGTGATGCCGAAAAGCGCGGCCGCGACGGCGATCACGCCGGCGAAGTTATTGATGAAGTCCAGTACCTGCTGCCAAGTTCCCATAGCGTCTGCGCGATACCATCCGTGCTCGTGAATCGAGGGGAATCCTATACTCGCACCGCGAATCTTGTAAACAACAATTTCAGCTCGGCCGCGCGCGCCGGCCCCGACGGCGTCCGAGACGGCCCTAGTACTTGATCTGCACCGTGTACGTCAGCTCGGCCGCTCCCTTCTTCTCCACCGGGAGGTCGAAGCGCACGCGGTTGGATGATTCTTTGACATAGTCGTGGCTGGACT
>CAZYCB010000142.1:0-5408 GCA_964645735.1 uncultured bacterium
AAGGACGTAAAGGACCTGGTCACTCACATCGATTGTTCTCCGTCGGGGAAGCGCGCTCTCGTCGTCGCGCGGGGAGAGGTCTTCACCGTTCCCTTGGAGAACGGACCCACGCGGAACCTCACACGAGACTCGGGGTCCCGCGAAAAGAACGCCGTTTGGTCTCCCGATGGGAAAAAGGTCGCGTATCTCTCCGACAAGAGCGGCGAGTACGAGATCTGGGTGATCGATCCGATGGGTAAGGACGAAGCGAAGCGCCTCACCACGCACAAGGACGGTTACCGGCACACGCTGCGGTGGTCGCCGGACAGCAAGATGATCGCCTTCGCCGACCAGACGCTCCGGTGCTACTACCTGGACGTGGCGAGCGGGAAGACCGTCGAAATCGACAAGGCGCTCTACGAGGACACCGACGTGTCTCTCGACGTCAAGCCGATACACGACTTCGCGTGGTCGCCGGACAGCCGTTTCGTCGCGTATTCCAAAATGGACGCGGATCTCGTCTACAAGGTGTACATCTATTCGCTCGCCACGGGCGAGATCCGCTGCGTGAGCGGCGGCCTCTTCAACGACTTCGGGCCGGTGTTCGCCAAGGACGGCAAGCACCTCCTCTTCATCTCGAACCGGCGTTTCGATCCGACGCTCTGCGATTTCGAGTGGGAGATGGTCTACAAAAAGATGGCGGGCATCTACTCGCTCACGCTCACCGAGGCGGGCGACCCGTTCCTGCCTCCCCAGAGCGATGAGGAAAAGACGGAAGCGGCAGCGACGGGCGGCAAGAAAGAGGACAAGCCCAAGAAGGAAGAAACCGCGGCGGTGAAGATCGATTTCGACGGTATCGCCGGCAGGATCGAGGCGCTTCCCCTGCCGCGGGGCAACTACCGGGCACTCGCGGTGAACGACGATGCGCTCTTCTACCTCGACAAGGACGAGGGGGATTTCAACCGATTCGAGTTCCGCGAGGTGGGGCCGATGGACCTCCACCGTTTCTCGTTCGAGGACCGCGAGGAGAAAACCGTTATCGGAGGCGTCGACTCGTACGCGCTCTCCGCGGACGGGGCCAAGATCGTTTACACGCAGGAGAGCTCGGTGGGGATCATCGATGCGACGGCGACGGACTCCGACGGAAAGTTGCTCGACCTCTCCGACCTCAAGATGACGATCGATCCGGTCGCCGAGTGGACGCAAATCTTCAACGAATCCTGGCGGATGGAACGGGATTTCTACTACGAACCCAACATGCACGGGCTCGACTGGAACGCCATGAAGGAGAAATACGGCCGTCTCCTTCCGTACCTCTCCTGCCGCCAGGACCTCCAGTTTCTCGTCGGCGAGCTGATCGGCGAGCTGAACACATCGCACACGTACGTGTATGGAGGGGACCGGAAAAGACAGGCGGAAAACGTGAACGTCGGCATGCTCGGTGTGGATTGGGCCGTCGACGAAG
The DNA here is from genome assembly GCA_964645735.1 of uncultured bacterium. Taxonomy (GTDB): domain Bacteria; phylum Krumholzibacteriota; class Krumholzibacteriia; order WVZY01; family WVZY01; genus CAZYCB01. The sequence goes on from CAZYCB010000142.1 coordinate 1,445, forward strand.
GGAGCCGCCGTTTCCGTTTCGAGAAGATCTATAGAGTGCCGGAGTGGACGGAGGAGATCATTCCGCCGCTCGCGGTTCCGGGCGTTCACGTCGAGGAGGGAGACTATCTGCTCCGCGTGAATGGCCGTGAAGTGACCGCCGACCGGGATGTCTACAGCTACTTCCAGGGACTTGCCGGCAAGCAGGTGACACTCACCGTGAACGACAAGCCGACGGACAAAGGGGCGAGGGAGTACGTCGTCGAACCCCGCGGCGGCGAGGGGCCGCTTCGCTATCAGGATTGGCTCGAGCACAACCGTATGGTGTGCGAGAAGGAGTCCAACGGAGAGATCGGCTACATCCACCTCCCCGACACCTATCTCGGGTCGACGCGCGAATTCCCGAAGTACTTCTACTCACAGCTCCGCAAGAAGGGCGTCGTCATAGACGGGCGCTTCAACGGCGGCGGACTCGATCCCGACATCTTCCTGAGACGGTTCGACAAGCCGCTGCTCGGCTACTGGACCCGCCGGTATTCCCACGACCAGACGATACCCGAGGTGGTCACCAGGGCCCACATGGTGTGTCTCACGAACCGCCAGGCGGGCTCCGGAGGCGACATGCTCCCCATGGAGTTTCAGCTCCTGGGCATGGGCCCGGTCATCGGTACGAGGACGTGGGGAGGCCTCGTGGGGGTCTCGATGTTCCTCGAGATGATCGATGGGGGCGGGCTCACCGCGCCCGACTACAGAATCTACTCCCCGAACGGCAAGTGGGTCGTCGAGAACACCGGGGTTCAGCCCGATGTCGTCGTGGACCTCGATCCCGTGGAGATGTCGAAGGGGTACGACGCGCAGCTCATGAAGGGGATAGAACTGCTTCGCAAGAAGATCGGGGAAGACCCGCGGCCGTGGCCCGAACACGGCCCGTTCGAGGTGGATCGGTAAAGCGCGTCCCTGTTCGATGCGACGCGGGGCTCCGCGCGCCGCACGCGCGCGGAGCCCCGCATGGCAAAAGATCACAGCGTGTGCGGCGGCGCTCGCCGGTGTCCGGGAAGCGCTCTGAAACGACACGCGCATCAGCGCAGGACGACCATCTTCCTCGTTGCGGTCTGCCGTCCCGCGGAGAGCGAATAGAAGTAGACGCCGGACGCGACGGCCTCGCCTTTGTGGTTCTTGCCTTCCCAGACGACGCTGTGCTTGCCTGACGGCATTTCCTTCGAACAAATCGTTTGCACCCACCGCCCGGCGACGTCGTAAACACGGATGGTGGCGAGCGCCTTCTCGGAGAGCGTGAAGCGTATTGTCGTCTCCGCGTTGAAGGGGTTAGGATGGTTCTGTTCGAGCACGAAAGCGGGCGCGGGCGTCCTGTCGGCGATTCCCGTCGCCACGAAGGGTTCGCCGAGGAACTCGCCGAGGATCGTCTCCGAGTTCATGAGCATGGCGAGGTGCGTCCACAAATACGGCCTTCCGCTCAGGAAGACGAACTTGCCGCCATCGGGACGGTACGTGCCTCCACCCGCCGGCTCGCGTATGACGCCGGTTCCCCTGTGCGTCGTGAACGAAGAGATGTCCTTGAAGAGAAGCGTGCTTTCGCGCGTGGCGAGCATGGTGTCGAAGACCGCGCACATGCTCTGCGGCGCTGTCCGCGTCATGCTGATGAGGCTGGGGTGTGTCGCTACGGCGGTAGAGATCGTATTGCTCGCGAGCTCTCTCCATCGGATCCCCAGGTAGCTCCGCAGAGGCTCGTCGACGAAATCCTGTCCCAGCCTGGTGAGGAGGTACACGTTTCCTCCCGCGAGGAGGTAGGAAAGTATCGACGTGTCCTTCCAGCAGGCGAGATCGCCGTTGTAGTTGCTGCCGACCCAGATCACGGTGGAAAACTGCTTGAGCGTGTCGCTCGGAACGGGTCCGTGTCCGAGCGGCTCGGGCATGTTGCCGGGATATCCGTACGCCGTCTCGTCGAAGCAATCCCAGAAGCTGATATCGAAGTCCCCCCAGAAGGCGCTATCCGAGTACGCTGACCATATGAGATTGTGGTAGTTGGGATTAGCGATATCCACACCGTTCACGAGAAGTATCCCGCGGTCGAACGTGGGGTTCAGGATGGGCTCTTCGACGACCCTCAAGATCCACTCGTCCTTGTCGATTTCGATCCCCGTTGGCTCGCTCGCGACCTGGAACGTGAACGTTTGCGTCGCGAGGCTATCCCAGGCGACGAAGGTGACGTCGCCCGCCGTCGTCCCCACGGTGACGTCGACGGGCATCTTGAAGATGCAGTTCTTCTGGGCCTGGCTGAGCGTCAGCTGGACGGTGTACGCGCCCTCGTTCGGCGCCCACCACCAGGAGTACGTGTACGTGGGGTAGTATTCCTCGTAGATCCACTGGTGGAAAAACCAGTCGAGGTCCATCCCGGAGACGTCCTCGCAGAGATCGCGGAACTGCTCCGTGGTCACCGTACCGTACTGATAACGATAGTCCGCGTAATAGTCCTGGAGGATCTGGAAAAAGACGGTGTCGCCCACGACGTGCCGGAGCATATGAAGCACCCACGAGGCTTTGTTGTACGAGAGATTCGAGCTGAAGATAGTCGATAAGTTGCTCGTATCCGTGACATAGATGGTGCCCGGCCCGAAGTACTCGGCATACTGCATGTCCGCATGATACTGAGCCACCCCGTACGTGAACTCGGACCAGAGCGCTTCCGAGTACGTGGCGAAACCCTCGTTCATCCAGATGTGGTGAAAATCGTCGCACGTCACCATGTCGCCCCACCACTGGTGCGATAGCTCGTGAGCGATGAGGTACTCGCCCCAGTAATTGTGCAAAAGACTCGTGATCGTCTGGTGCTCCATGCCGCCGCCCCAGAGGAACTGGGCGTGCCCGTACTTCTCGTCGATGAAGGGATACTCCCCGAAGAGGTCGGCGAAGAGAGCGATCATGTCTTTGGTCATCGCGTACGCCGGCACGACCTCCGGATAGTGTTCGGGAAACACGTAGAACTGGATTTCCATCGAGTCGGTGGGCGAGTAGCGGTACCAATCCGAGTACGTCGTGTAAGGATAGATCGCCACGGAGACGAGGTACGTGGCGATGGGGTACTTCTCGTGCCAGTGGTAGGTCTTCGTGGCGCCGTTATCCACTTCGCTCACGAGGCTTCCGTTGGAAGCGACGATGAGATCCTCCGGGACGGTGATCTTCACGTCCACGGAATCCGCCTTGTCGGACGGGACATCCTTGCACGGCCACCAGGTTCTCGCGCCAAAGGGCTCGCTCAGGCTCCAGATCATCGGCTCTCCGTTGTATTCGTCGAAGCCGAAGTATCCGAGCAATTCGTCGGGGGTCCCTGCGTATTGAACGAGGATCGTGAACGGCTCGCTCAGCGAGTACGTGCGATCGAGCGTCACGAAGAGGCGGTCGCCCGGATGGGTGAAGACGAGCGGCGTGCCCGTCAAGGGGTCGATCACCTGGCTCACCACCATGTTGTCGTCGAGGTCGAGGTCGACCGTGGCGAGGGACGCGGCGGTCACCTTCCCCCGAATGATGACGAACCCCGATATCGTCCCGGACGCAGGTTCCATCGCAAGTTCGAGAGCATAGTACGTGACGTCGTAATCGGCCTGGTTCAGCGTCTGCGAGACCTCGGCGAGCTGCATGCGCTCGAATCGCTCGGCTTTATTTCTCGCCATCTCCCGGCGGATGTCCACCGGACCTTTCTCCTGCGCCACGGAGAGGGCCGGCAGAAAGAGCCCCACGAAAACCCCCACGACGATTCCGGCGCGCCGGGCGGCGGCGGCGAGGGAACCCCGAACGCGTGCGTGATTCATGAGATTGCTCCTGTGGGACAGGGTCGTTTCGTTTCGGCGACCGTTGGGTGGGGGGGGGAGTCGAGAACCCCCGCCGCTCGGCGCGCGGGCGCCGCTGGAATTCACAGCGTCTCCAAAGAGAATTATATCACTTTCTCACGCCGTTTGCCGCGGGAGATT
>CAZYCB010000143.1:0-12345 GCA_964645735.1 uncultured bacterium
CACTTCGCTCGGCTTCCCGCCGCGGGTGGCGCCGATGGGGCCCCCGTGCCGCGCGCAGCTTGCGAGCACGGACGGGGAAATCGGCGACACGACCCGCGGCGGGCGATCCTCGCTCGTTCCCGCGAAGGGTTCTCAACGACCCTGCACCCCGCCGGTGAACACAGGGAGGAACAATGAAGACTCGCCTCTTGTGCACCCTCGCGATTGTCCTCGCGCTTCGCGGCGCCGCGCTCGCCGCTGACGCCCCGGAGATAAAGGTCGGCGGCGAGGTCCGCATGCGCGGATACTACCTCAACAACTTTCTCGACTTCGCCGACTCGAACAACGCCGACGAGTGGTCCATTTTCAGAATACGAACGCGCGTGTTCGTCAGCGCCTCCCTCGACAACGGCGTCTCCGCGTACGTGCGCCTCGGCAACCAGAACTACGGAGAAGGCGTCGCTGGACTGCCGAGCGACGGAGACAAGTGGGAAGAGGAGAACAAGAGCAACAAGTTCTTCGTCGACGCGGCGTACATCGACGTGAAAGGGCTTTTCGGACTTCCCCTCGACGTTCAGTTCGGCCGCCAGAACCTGATGTACGGATCGGGGTGGGTCATCCTCGACGGCCAGTCGCAGTACGGTTCGACGTCCGCCTATCTCGACGGCGTCAAACTCGTGTGGAGGCTCCGGAGCGACGTTGCGCTCGACGCGCTCTACTTCAAGGACGAGGAGAAGAAACGGGACGACACGACGCCGGACGACATCACGCTCCTCGGTTTCTATCTCACGTCCAAGTATCCGCTCCCCACGGGCCAGCAGGAGTTCTACTTTCTCAATCGGCGCGACGACCTGATCGGAAAAGAAATCTACATGGCGGGCGCGAGGCTCTCCAACGCGTACGCCTTCGGGCTCGATTACTCCGCCGAGGCCGCGTGGCAAACCGGAAAGTTCAAACACAAAATCGACCAGAGCGCCTACGGCATGAAGCTCGACATGGGGTACAGATTCAATGCGGCGCCCGCCTCTCCGCGCCTCTACGGGGAGTTCGTCCGCCTGACGGGCGACGACTACGGCTCGACCGACACCAACGAATCCTGGGACGTCTTCTACGGCGGCTGGCCCCAGTACGGGGACCTTCTCGTCTGGAAGTACATCAACGTCGGCAGCGGCAACTCCATCTCGATTTACGATCCGAACTACAACGCGGGGAGCACCGTCGGCGCGGAGGCGGTCTACTCAAATTTCGATCTGTTCACCGCCGGCATCGAGATCAAGCCGCTCGAGCTTCTCAAAGCCGGCTTTTCGTATTCCAGGTTGATCGCGGACGAGACCACGCCGGGCGCGGATGACGACATCGGAGACTACTACCAGCTCACCGCCGAATACCGTTATTCCACCCATCTCACGTTTGGCATGTACGCCGCGATCATCGATCCCGGGAACGCGTTCGGCGGCCTGAGCGACCCCGCGAGCGAGGCGTTCTGGGATGTGACGCTGAACTTCTGACGTGTCGCACGGGACTCGCTGGCGCGCTCATTCGTGCGCGCCGGGGAAAGGCGCTGCGAAGCGCCGGGCACTGCACGAGGAGGACAAACCCGCATGCTTCTCAAAGTCGTCGTCATATCGCTCTACGCCGTGATGATCATCGCGCTGGGGTATTTCGGCATGAGGAGAACGCGCTCCTTCAACGATTTCTTCCTCGGCGGAGGGAACGTAGGCCCGTGGATGACGGCGTTTACGTACGCGGCGGCGTACTTCTCCGCCGTGCTCTTCATCGGCTTCGCCGGTCAGATCGGATGGGCGTTCGGCCTGTCGGGGCTCTGGATCGCCGTCGGGAATGGGCTCGTCGGGGTGCTCGCCGTCTGGTGGATCTTCGGGTACCGCATCAAGAAGATGTCCGTGGAGTACGGCGTCCACACGATGCCCGAGTTTTTCGAGAAGCGCTACGGCAGCCGTTTTCTCAAGTTCTTCTCGGCGCTCTCCGTTTTCGTGTTCTTCGTGCCCTACTCGGCCGCCGTGTTCATGGGGTTGTCGTACCTCTTCAGGTCTACGTTCAACCTGGACTATACCGCGTCGCTCGTGCTCATGGGCGCCTTCACGGCGATCTACATGGTCATGGGCGGTTACCGTTCGATGACCATGATCGACGTGTTTTTCGGGAGCATCATGGTGTTCGGCGTCATCGTTCTCTTCAGCTTCGTGGTGCGTCACGGAGAGGGACTGCCGAACATCTCCAACGGTCTCTCGGCGATCGACCCGGCGCTTACGAAGGCCGTGGGACCGCCCGGGGCGTGGCGGCTCTTCTGCCTCGTGTTCCTCACCAGCGTGGCGCCGTTCGGGATGCCGCAGCTCGTCCAGAAGTTCTATGCGATCAAGGACAAGAAGGCGATCCGCGTCGGAATGGTCGCCTCGACCGCCTTCTCCTTTCTCATCGCGGGTGTCGCGTACTTCACCGGAGCGACAACGCGCCTGTTCCTCTCGCCCGAGAACGCCCCGCATGCGTTCGCGAACGGGAAACCCGTTTTCGACGCCCTCGTCCCCGAACTTTTCGCGCGCGTCGTGCCGGGGTCGCTCTCCGTGCTGATGCTGCTTCTCATCCTGTCCGCCTCGATGTCGACACTCGCCGCGATCGTTCTTCTATCGAGCTCGTCCGTGGTCAAGGATCTCTACGCGGGTTTCTTCAGAAAGAACACGGATGACCGGACGCTCACGCGTTTCATGCGCGCGTTCAGCGCGCTTTTCATCCTCCTCTCCGTCGTGTTCGCGTATTTCAAGCCGGCGACCATCGTGGCGATTCTCGCCATTTCGTGGGGAGCGATCGGATCGGTTTTCCTCGGGCCGTTCGTGTGGGGGCTGTTCACGAAGCGGGTCAACAAAGTCGGCGCCATCGCGTCCGCCGTGCTCAGCCTCGGGGTCTGCCTCGTTCTCTACGCGGTGAGGAAATCCTCCCCCGAGGCGGGGACGATCGGAATGCTCGTCTCGCTCGCGACCCCCCCTATCTTCAGCCTCTTCGGGCCGCGGGGCACGGCGGTTACCCCGTGCCGGCCGGGAACGGGAAATCCCTGAGGGCGGCCCGGGCCCAGAGGCGGAGAAAATTTTTCTCTTTACGTGCGCTTCGAAATCCTTTAAGATTTTGATCGGTGCCTCGCGAGGGCACGAGCGAGAGGAGGATAACCACAGGAAGTTTCTCGATGCGGCACATTTCGCGCGTGAAGCCGGTGTCGGTGTGGATTCCGGCTTTGTTTTTTGTGCTCCTCCAGGTGTTCGCCTGCTCCGAAAACCCCGTCACTCCTGGTTCGGATGGGACCCCGATCCCGTCGGAATGGTTCTGGCAGAATCCCCTCCCGCAGGGCAATAACCTGACCTACATATCCTTTATGGACTCGAACACCGGCGTCGCCGTCGGGGACGTCGGGACGATCATCCACACGTCGGATGGCGGATCCACCTGGGTGATCCAAAGAAGCCAGACGGCTGCCCGCCTCTCGGGTGCGTATTTCACGTCCGCGAGCACGGGGACAGTCGTCGGCGATTACGGCATCATCCTCCAGACGACGGACGGCGGTACGACCTGGACGGGCCGGCCGAGCGGCACGATGGAGCGCCTCATGGCCGTTTCGTTCACCGATGCCCAAACGGGGATCATCGTCGGTTGGAGCGGCACGATCCTTCGGACGACGGACGGCGGCGCCAACTGGACCTTGCAGCCGAGCAGCACCGAGGACGACATCTGCGGCGTCGATTTCAGGGACACCACGACGGGGACAGCGGTCGGAGGCCTCGGCACGATTCTCCGGACGACGGACGGCGGCGTCAACTGGGTGACGCAAAAGAGCGGAACGATCAATTCGCTCACAGCCGTCTCGTTCACGGATGCGAATACCGGGACGGTCGTCGGACGTCTCGGAACGATCCTTCGGACGACGAACGGCGGCGCCACGTGGGCCGCACAAACGAGCGGTACGATGAGCCATCTGCAGAGCGTGTACTTCACCGACGCGAATACGGGGACGGTGGTCGGCGAGGACGGCACGATCCTCCGAACGACGGACGGCGGCACGATCTGGGCCGCGCAGACGAGCGGCGTGGAGACATCGCTCGCGTGCGTCACGTTCGCCGACAGAAACTCCGGAACGATCGTTGGCCACGGGGGCATCATTCTCCGGACGACCGACGGCGGCAGCCGGTGGGAAAGGCGGTCGAGCACGCTCGCCGAGGAACTTCGCGCTGTGTCGTTCCCGAACGCGGCCACCGGGACAGTCGTCGGGTTGAGGGGTGTCATCGTCCGAACAACGGACGGCGGAACGACGTGGGAGAACCAGAATAGCTCCACCTTCGACAATCTCTACGGTGTGTCATTCGTCGACGTTCACATCGGAACCGCCGTGGGAGAAGATGGAACGATCGTTCGGACGACCGACGGCGGCACCGCGTGGGTCGAGCAATCGAGCGAGACGGACGTGACCCTCTTCGGCGTCGCCTTCACGGACGCCAACTGCGGCACGGCTGTAGGCGAACTCGGAACGGTACTCCGGACGACCGACGGCGGCGCCACCTGGGTCCCGCAGTCGAGCGAAACAGGCGTGATCCTTCGCGGAGTCGCGTATGCCGACGCGGGCAAGGTGACCGTCGTGGGAGAGGGCGGAACGATTCTCCACACGAACAACGGCGGGATCACCTGGCTCAAGCAGAGAAGCAATACGGAGGTCGCCCTCTACGGCGTGTCATTCACCGATACGAGAACAGGGACAGCCGTCGGGGAGAACGGGACGATCCTCCGCACGCCCGATGGCGGCCTCACATGGGCCAAGCAAGCGAGCAGCACGTCGTTCGATCTCTTCGCCTGTCGTTTCACGGATGGCAACAACGGGGCCGCCTTGGGCGAAAGGGGAATCATCGTTCAGACTTCCGACGGCGGCAGAACCTGGGTGAAGCGGTGCAGCGGCACACTCAACACGCTTTACGGCGTATCCTTCACCGATGCGTACACGGGGACGGCTGTCGGCACTTCGGGGACCATCGTGAGAACGATCGCGGTGCCCCACTGATTCGTTCGCAGTAAAAAATGGGCGGCGCGCACAGGCGCCGCCCATTTTCCCTCGGCCTATTACCACAGCGGTCTCGAAGACCGCACCATCCCGCGGGCCCTAGAACCCCGACTCCAGCTTCGCGTCGAGCGCGCGATCGATGCGCGACTTCGATTCCACGAGGTGCGCCAGCGCGGCGTCGTTCAAGCCGCCCTGTTTCGACGCCTGGTCGATTCTCGTCTGGAGCCGCGTCAGGTGGAGCCTCGCGAGAGCGATGGCCTCGTGGGGCAGTCCCTTGTTCGGTCTCACCGTCATCGTGATGAGCTTGTCGAGATAGGTCCGCTGGAGGTTTCGCTGCATGACGGCGGTCCTTCCGCTGGGCGTCATGTTCTTGTACCAGATCGTATCCGTGAGCCCCGAGAACAGCTCGGAGAGCTGGTACGGATCGTCGGTCTTGTACTCGCCCTCGACGATCCGCTGCATGAGCATCGGATTCATGAGCTGCACGAGAAGCGCGTTGTGTATCGCAGCCGCCCAATCCACCAGCGGAAAGTCGAACCGCCGCCCGTACGCCCACATGGGGTTCTGCCAATCGGGAAGCTTACTGTCGGCGAGCTTGTTCATCAAATCGGGCGGCAGCGCGATCGCGTTCGGCGTGAACGCGTTCTGCATCACGAACTGGAGCGCCTCGCGCTGCTGGGCCGCCGGCACGGGCATCATCGGGAGCTGGCCGCCCGCGTCTCCTTTGTGCGGTCTCGCCGTGTACTGGCCGCCGACGTACTTCACCGCGCGCGACATCCCCTGGTATTCCTGCACGAGAAGCGTCTGCACCGCGTAACGAAGCGGTACGTAGTTTCCCCCTTCGCCCACGACGCGCTCTTCGAGCTTGCCGTCGGCGAAGATGTCCTGGCACACGCCGAGGAGCTCCTTCGCCCAGGCGAGCGGATCGTCGCTCAAGTCGAAGGTGGCGCAAAGCGGATCCATCGCGCCGGCCGGATACGTGTCCTCGTCCGCGCCGTACGCGTGCTCCTTGAGGTACGCTTCACCCGCGACGGCCGCGAGCGCCTCGGCCTCCTTTTGCGAGCTTTTGTTCCCCGGAATCTGCGTGTATCCCCACGTGATGGCCCACTGGTCCCACGTGCCGACCGACGGAGAGTAGTAAAACCCTTGCCTCGTCCGGTCCCGCGAGACGTTCGGAGCGGCGTAGTCCATGATGGACCCCATGAGCCCGATCTGGCTCACCACGAGGCGGTCGTTCAGCTTGTCGAACGGCGTCGACGTGCTGCTTTTGAAGTTGTGACGAAGTCCGAGCGTGTGCCCGACCTCGTGGCAGACGACCCAGCGAACCGCCTCGCCGATGAACTCGTCGGGGACGTCCATGCCCGGCTCCACCACGCCGCGGGAAAGCAGCGCGAGGTGTAGAAAATCGAGCCCCTGGCTCACGCCCGCTCCGAAGTAGGTATCCGAACGCGAGCCGAGAAACTTCTCGAGCTCGAGCCGCTTCGCCGCTTCGGGATCCGTCTCCGGATCGGCGAGATACGCGAGAGTCGGATCGATACTCATGAGGGTCGCCTGCGGCCCGGCAAACCGGCGGTAGATCAAGCGGAAGCTCGAGAGCATATCCTGCTCGATGAGCACATCCGCGTCGAGGATCTCGCCGGTGCGCGGATCGACGCGCGACGGCCCGATGGCGCCGAAGACCGGCTCGTCGGAGACGATCCAGCGAATCGTGTTGTACCGCGCGTCCTCGGGATCGTAGTCGGGGTCCTGTTCGGGCGTCGGTGCGTCCTTGGCGATAATCGCGTTCTTGAACCCCGCGGCCTCGAACGCCTTCTGCCACATCTCGACGCCCTCTTTGACGTACCTCTGGTATTTCTTCGGCACCGTGCGGTCCACGTAGTACACGATCGGCTTCACCGGTTCCGACAGGTCCGCGTCGGGGTCCTTCTTCTCGAGCCTCCAGTGGTTGGCGTAGTGAACGAAGAAATCCTCCTCGCCGTCCCTCGTGAAATCCTTGTACGCCGTGAGGAAGTATCCCAAGCGGTCATCGGCGAGACGCGGCTTCATCGGCTCGGCCGGGAGCATGTGGATGCTGTAGTGGACGCCGAGTTCCATGAAACGGCTGTCGGGAACTGACGGCAGGTACAGCCCCGTCCGGTCCACGGGCGAATACGTGAGAAGCGCTTCCACCTCGACGTTCCCCGCGTACGCTTTGACTTTTCGGTAAATGGCTTTCTTCGTATCCAGACGCGCCGGTTTTTCCAGAACCACCTGCAGAAAATAACCGAGATCCGAGATGTCCGAGAGGAAAAGCTCGTTCATGTTGACGAGTATCTTCTTGTCCTTGTCGTTCTCGCTCTCGATGGGAAGCTGCGCGAGAATCGAGTTGCCGTACGACAGCTCGATCGCGTTCCCCAGCTCCGGATCGTCGGGCGCGCGGAAGAGCGTGTTCAGCATGCGAATCTGAACGTGGTCTTCCACACGGTGGAAATCGAACATCACGTCGTTGATGGGTAGCCCTCCCAACACCATCTTCGTCCCGATTCCCTTCGACAGACTCAAGATGGCAAGGTACGGCTTGTCGAGCTGCTCCGTTCCCAGCTCGAAGAAAACGTCCTCGCGCTTCGTCCAGACTTTGATGAGCCCTTCCTGCGCGGTGGCGTCCTCGAGAACTTCCTTCCACTTCTTGTATTTCGGTTTCTTCTGCGGCGCTTCGGCGGGCGCCTTTTTGCCTCTCGCGTCGAGCTTCGCCTTGTAGGAGTGGTCTTTCTTTTTCTCTTTGGCTTCTTTTTCCTTGTCGCCCTTCTCGTCGTCCTTCTTCTGGCCCTCGTCCTTGTTGGGTTCATCCTTCTTGGGCTCGTCGGCCATCGCGGCGGCGCGGTCGCTGCCAGCGCCTCCGGAAGACGCAGGCGTGACAAACGCGTAGCTCGTCGCGACGGCGAGTGCGACAAGAAGAATAGAGAGCATCCGCAGCTTCTTCATGCCATGACACCTCCTAGAATCGATCTGCTATGGGTATGAAGTTCTTTACGAAAAACAAATGCGTTCGTTCCAATCGTTTGCCAGGTTTTGTGCGGTGGTTCGCCGGACGCGCCATGTCCCGCCGCCAGCCGCTCCACTTCACCCCGCGGGGCGATCCGCTCCATAATGAGGAGTGGGAGGGGGGTTTTCAAGGAGAAAACCCCAGGCGCGAAGAGCAACCCTCTGGCGTTATTTGATTTAACATGCGAGGGCTCCGTGATAGACTTGGTGTCCGGGCTTTGTGCTCTGCGATGTGGATTGCTCCCAAACATGGAGGGACCTCGCATGCGAGTCGTCTCGTCGTCACCCATGATTCGATCGGTTGTGTCGTGGAGGGCCGCCGGCATCGGACTCGTTCTTGCGCTCGCGGCCGTATCGTTTTCGGAGAGCGCTTTCGCGCAGAATCCATCGAAGAAAGCCGTCCCCGCAACGAAGCTCCTCACCGTCGAGCGGATCTTTTCCGACCCGCCTCTTGTCCCTCCTGCCCCGACGGGGATCGAGTGGCTCCCCGATAGCCGCGGTGTGACGTATCTGCGGAAACCTCAGAAAGGGGAAAAGGCAGCCACGCGCCTCATCGTGCGCGAGGTCCCTTCGGGACGGGAAAAGACGCTGTGCGTCGTGGACACCATCGCGGTACCCGCGGACGTGAAGGAGAGCGCCGACGACAAGATGGAGATTGACGGCTACACGTGGGCGAAGACCGGATTCCTCATGCTCTTTGCGTACAAGAACGAGATCTTCACCTTCAACCGCAAGAACGGCGAAGTCGTCCGCCGCACGCAGAACAACGAGCCCGAAGAGAACCCGGCGTTTTCTCCCGACGGGAAAAAGATCGCTTTCACGCGGGCGAACGATCTGTGGGTGCTCGATCTCGACGCGAATACCGAGACGCAGCTCACGACGACCGGCTCCGACAACCTCTTCAACGGCGTCCTCGATTGGGTCTACGAGGAGGAACTCTTCACGCGGGGCGAGACACGCGCGTTCTGGTGGTCACCGGATAGCCGATGGATCGCGTTTTACGAGTTCGACGAGAGTCCCGTGCCTGGTTTTCCGCTCGTCGACTTCCTCCCTACGCACAACACAACCGAAATTCAGTTCTACGCTTTTCCCGGAGATTCTATCGCCCTCGTTCGCGTCGGCGTCGTGGACGCCGCGACAGGCGCCACGAAATGGATGAAAGCCGACGCCACGGACGACTCGTACCTCGCGCGCGCGTATTGGCTCCGCGACAACGCTCATCTCGCGATCGAGAAGCTCAACCGCCATCAAGATCGCCTCACGCTCTTCTTCGCCGACGCCCGCACCGGCGAGTGCCGCGAGGTCCTCGCCGAGACGTCGGACACGTGGGTGGACGTCACGGACGATCAGCGCTTTTACGACGCAAAAGACTGTTTCGTTTGGAAGTCGGATCGCGACGGGTTCGCGCACCTCTATCTCTACGCGAACGACGGCTCGCTCATCAGACAGCTCACCGCGGGTACCTGGGAGGTCACCTCACTCGATGGCGTCGACGAGAAAGAGGGCATCGTGTATTTCACGGGGACGAAAGAAACCGTACTCGAACGCCACCTCTACCGCGTCTTTGAGAAAGACGGCACGATCGAAAGGCTCACTGGGCGCGAGGGGGCGCACGCGGTCACATTCTCACCCGATTTCAAGTTCTACTACGACCGCTATTCCAGCACGACGGTGCCCCGCCTCATGACCGTTCACGCGGCCTCTGGGAAAGAACTCTTCACGCTCGACAAGCCCGATATCGCCGAACTCGAGTCTTACAAGCTCCCCAAACCGGAGATCTCCGCCATCCCGTCCTCCGAGGATGTCGTCTTCTTCGGCTCGATGATCAAGCCCACCGACTTCGATCCGTCCAAGAAGTACCCCGTCCTCGTTTACACGTACGGCTTTCCCGGCGGGCAGGTGGTGCAGAACGCGTGGGGCCGCACGTACTACCTCTGGCACGCTTCGATGGCCCAGAGAGGGTACATCGTCTTTAGCATGGACGGACGCGGATCGCCCGGCCGCGGCAAACAGTGGGCGTCGGCGGACCACAAGAATATCGGCCTCGCGGCGCTCGCGGATCACCTCGCCGCCGTCGAGTACCTCAAGACCCTCCCCTATGTCGACGGCTCGCGGATCGGGATTTGGGGGTGGAGCGGCGGCGGGACGATGACGGCGCTCGCCATGCTCAAGTCCCCCGGCGTGTTCAAGGCGGGGGCGGCGGTGGCGCCGGTCACCGACTGGCGGTTCTACGACGTCGTCTACACCGAGCGCTTCATGAAAAGCCCCAAAGACAACGAGAAAGGCTACCACGACGCCTCACCGTCGAACTTCACCAGCGCCCTCGAGGGGGCCCTTCTCCTCGTCCACGGGACGGCGGACGACAACGTCCACATGCAGAATTCGCTCTACCTAACCCGCGAGCTCATCAAAGCGGGAAAGGATTTCGACCTCATGATCTACCCGGGCGGTGCCCACGGGATGGGGGGCGACAAAGAGAGGATGCACCTTTACAAAAAGCTCACGAGGTTCTTCGACGAAAAGCTAGATCCGTGCTATAATATTAACTAGACGAGAAACACCCGCTTCGCTACGGAAAGCCACGAATCCGACCCTTCGCGTGCTCGTTTCGACGTTCCTTTGCAGGGAGGCCACGCGATGAAACGCCTCACGACTCTCACGTGTTTACTGCTCCTCGTTGCCGAGTTCGCCGCCGCCCAGACCGGCGAGATGGTCTGCCTCTTCGCAGACCCTCAAGGAGTCAATTGCCAGATATGGGACCATCAGCCGGGTCTCATGTCCGTGTACGTCGTCCACGCGCAGACCGCCGGCGCCTCGGCCGTCATGTTCAGCGCGCCCAAACCGGAGTGCATGGAGGACGCTGTCTACCTTTCGGATTCAAATATCTTCCCCATAACGATCGGCACTTCGCAGACGGGCGCCACTGTCGGTTACGGGGCGTGCCGTTCGGCCCCCATTCACGTCATGACGATCTACTATTTCGGCACAGGGACGACGCCTCCCGACTGCCCGTATCCCGTTCTTCCGCATCCCATGGAGGGAGCGATCGTCGTGAGCGACTGCGACTTCAACGAGGTCGAGGCGCAGGGCGGCACGGCATACGTGAACTCCATCCTCCCGTGCGAGTGCGCCACCTCGACATCGCCGCTTCTTCGCGTGAGCCCGCTCGAGATCGATTTCGGCGAGACGGCCCTGACCAGGACGTTCAGCATCTACAACAACGGGCTAGGAACGCTCTCATGGCAAGTGTCGGAGAGCGCACCCTGGCTCTCCGTATCGCCGACAAGCGGCGCAGGCAACGCGACGATCACGGTGACCGTCGATCGGACGGGTCTTCCGGCTGGCAATCACTCCGGAGAAATCAGCATCACATCGAACGGCGGGAACGAAACGGTCACGGCGACAATGGTCATACCCATTCCCGTTCTGGCCGTGACGCCCACGAGCCTCGAGTTCGCCAACGGATCGAGCGCGAAGACGATGTACATCCGAAACGCCGGTAACGGCAATCTCCATTGGAACATCACTAGCGATCAGCCGTGGCTCTCGGCCAATCCCGCGTCGGGAACGACGTACACGGCCCAGATCTCGCAGGTGACGGTGAACATCGATCGTGAACAGCTCGGTGAACCGCAGACGTACTTCGGCATTATCCTCGTCACCTCCGACGGGGGCACCCAGGCGGTGCCCGTCGTGGTGGACGGAGGCCCCGCGCTCCGCGTGAGCCCTTACGAACTCGTGTTCTCTCCGACAGTAACCACGCACACGTTCACCATCGAGAACCGCGGCGGCGGAACGCTCGAATGGACGCTCGCCGCGAGCCAGTCGTGGATCGAGATCGTTTCGCCGCTCTCCGGGACGGGAAATGCCACCGTCGCCGTGAACGTCGACCCGGCGGCCGTCCCGTGCTGCGACGTCCGCACCGGGGGTGTCGTGGTGGACTCGAACGGCGGACAGAAGATCGTGGCCGTTCGCTACGAACCACCCGCACCGGCCTCCGGCGGTACCATCGGCATCTATGCCGACGATTCCGGCACGGAATGCAATCTGCCGAATGTCCCGTCGGGCCTGATGACTGTGTACGTCTTCCACACCATTCCGGGCAGCGCCACGGCATCGCAGTTCTCCGCCCCGAAACCGGCGTGCATGACCGGCGCAGCGTGGGTGTACGACACTCACGTGTTTGACGTGACGCTGGGGAGCTCGCAGACCGGTGTCACGGTGGGGTACGGCGCCTGCCGCAGCGGACCGCTGCACGTGCTCACAATCACGTACGCCATGTCGGGGCCCAGCGA
>CAZYCB010000144.1:0-7108 GCA_964645735.1 uncultured bacterium
GCCGTCTCCTTGATTCTCTGTATGTGTCCGCGGCCCAGCGCCTTGACCTCGCACCCGAGTTCGAAGTACTGGCGGATCTGGTCATCGCTAAGGATCCCGAAACAGTCGACGACGGCGAGCGGTCCTCCCGCCCATCGCACCACGTCACGCGGGCTCAAACGCAAATACGGTTCGTGAGGAACGGCCAGTATCACGCACTCGGCGCCTTTGAGGACCTTCTTCAAGTCCTTCTCGACGTGCGTGTTCGTGAGCCCTTCCTGATTTCTGAAAAAGCGGCTCCACGAATGCCCCGGGGCCGGATACGTGTCCTGTGTCTCCAGCTCGTACCAGTGTTCGACGTACGGATCGTGCATGCGCATCTCCGCGCCCATCTCGGTGAGCTTGCGGACGACCATCTCGCTTCCGCTGTACCGCGTGTCGCCGACATCCTGCCGGTAGCTCGCCCCGCAGACGACAACGGTCGCGCCCGCGATGTAGCGGCCCATGTTGCGAAGCGCGTCGCGCGCGAGCTCGGCGACGTGGAGGCCCCGTGTGTCGTTGGTGTCGATCGCCGTCGGCGTGATCTTGAACACCTCGTCTCCGTCCTCGAACCCCAGGATGTGACGGTAGGCCCAGTAGCCGAGCCCGCCGTCTTTCGGGAGGCAGTAGCCGCCAATTCCCGGTCCGGGGAAGATCATGTTGCTGTGCGTGGGCCGCATGCGTATCGCGTTAATGACTTTGATGAGATCGACGCCGTTTCGCTCGGCGAAAAGGCTCCACTCGTTCAAGAAGGCGAGCGTCGTGGCGCGGTACGAGTTCTCGACGATCTTCGTCGTCTCCGACTCGATCGGGCGGTCCATGACGGTGAGCGGGTAGTCTTTCGTATTGAGGACCTCGCGGAGGAACTTCTCGACGCGCTTTCGCGCCTCGGGCGTGCATCCGGCGCACACCCGCCAGAAATCGCGTATGCTACGGACGTATTCGCGCCCAGGCATCACGCGTTCGAAACTGTGGGCGAGTATGGGTGCCGTTCGTATGCGGCGTTCGGCAAACGCCTTCTTGAGGATCGGCCACGCCACGAACTCTGTCGTTCCGGGGGCCACCGTCGTTTCGATCAAGGTCAGGCACCTGGGCGGGATCCTCTCGCCGATCGTGCGGAGCGTCGCTTCGAGAGCGGCCATGTCGGCCTCGCCCGTACGCATGTCGCCGAGATCGTGTTTCAAATAGTCGCACTGGACGTCGACCACGACGCAGTCGGCGAGCGTCAATGCGTCTCTGTTGTACGTTGCGATGAGCGTTTTCTTGTCGCGGACGCAGCGGCCGATCATCTCGCCGACCTCGGGGTCCTCCGCCTTGACCGGCGAGATGCCCTGGTTCAAGAGCGGGATCTTCCAGTAGCTCCGCGGGCTCGGCCTCTGGCACCCGATCACGAACTTGCTCGAACGGCCCTGTTTGTCCACGGTGTCCGCGATGATCGCGGCCATCACCGCGCCCACGAACCCGACGCCCATGACGACGACGATCTCTTTCTCTTCCTTGCGCGCCCGGTCGACGAGCTTCTTTAGCCGTCGAAATTCGACGGCGTAATCTTCGAGCCGGGGGATGGGGAACTTTTCACCCGCGGGGCTTATGGAGTACTCGATCGCTGTATCGGTTTTACGCGGCGCGGCTTTCCTTTTCGCCATGGGATGTAGCCTCCTCCTGTGTCATCGGGATTCAAGGAATACATCGAGTCGGTCGATCGGTGGATATGTATCCGTAGGGTTCAGACGATAGGCGAAAACGAACGCGAAGTCGAGATGTGTTCCGGCAAGCGGAGAGAAGGGTGGAGAAGAGCCGTCTGTCCCGAGTCTCGAGATAAACTCCGAGGGTCAGACGGCCCTACCCCTTTAACACCGCCTGGTCGTCGGATTCGGAGGTCAAAATCCCCAGGCGCATCGCGGCCGTTCGTACGGGAGGGCCCCGAACGACCGACTTAGCGGTAGCATAGGCCAGAGAATGACTTTTGTCAAGAATGAATCGGTCAATAGGCCGCTAACGGGCTCGTCATCAGAGGCTTTTGAGGTCGAAGAGCGGGTTTGTCAACTCGACATCTCTCCCGTAGAGCGGCGTTTTCTGGCGTATGAGCTTCTGGAGTGCCGGGAACTCCCGTGAGTCCGTGTTGACGGCGAAGTAGGCCCTGAGGACTTCGCTCTTGAGGTACAACACCGTGAATGACGCTGCGTCGAGCGTGCCCCGGACGAGAACGCGGTCGTGTTCGCTCTCGTCCCCGGCGAATTCGATGTGAAGATCGAAAATGTCCGACCACGCGTAGCTCAGGAGATCGTACTTCTGCTCGATACCCGCCATGTTGAGCCCCGCAACCTGACCCGTGTACTCGGCGAAGCCCCAGTGCTCGACGCGACGGCGTTTGCCGAATATGGGGTCGGGGTAGTTTGCCGCGTCTCCGGCGGCGAAGATGTCGGCGTGAGAGGTTTGGAGTCTCTCGTTCACGACGATCCCGTTCTGAACGGCGAGTCCCGCGCCCTCGGCGATCCGCACTTCGGGACGGATCCCCACTCCCACGCAGACGAAATCGCACGCGATCTCGCGGCCGGAGTTCGTGACGGCTTTTCTCACACGGTTATCACCTTTGAATTCGCGAACGCTCTCGCCCGTGAGGAACGTGATCCCTTTACTCTCGTAGTAGCTGCGGATATGGCCCGCAAGCGTCGCGTCGAGGAAACGCGCCCAGATTTGCGAGGCCGCTTCGATGACGGTGACACGAACGCCAAGACGCGTGAGAGACGCGGCGAGCTCCATGCCGATGAATCCAGCGCCGATCACGGTGGCCTGTCTGCCGGACGACGTTAATTCCGCCCTTATGGCGAGTGCGTCGTCGACGCTCCGCAAGTAGTGAATCCCCCCGAGCGAACTTCCCGGGAGGTCGAGACGAACGGGTTCTCCTCCCGTGGCGATGAGCGCTTTTTCGAAACGTATAGTCTCTGCGCTCCCGAGCGCGGCGGTCTTCGCGCCCGTGTCGAGTCCGACGACGGACTCGCCGAGAAGGACGTCGATGTTCTTCTCGTGAAAAAAGGAGTCAGGGTCGTACGGGAGTTCGTCCCGCGTTTTTTCGCCCCTCAAGAATTCCTTCGAGAGCGGCGGACGATCGTAGGGGAGGTGGGGTTCTCTGCATACGAGGGTGATGGGTGCGCCGGGATCCTTCGCGGCGAGGATCTTCGCCGCCTGGCTCGACGCGAGTCCGCCACCGATCAGGAGATACTTCGTCGATCGCACGACGTCACCTCTTTTCGAGTTCGGCTTTGAGAGAAATGAACTGGAGGAGGTCCTTGAGCGTGATCACGCCGACGAGCCTGCCGTTTTCTGCGACGAGGAGTCTCGACACGCCTCCCTGGCTCATCTTCGCGAGCGCCTCCATGGCATACGTGTCCGGGCTGATGCTTGTCTCTGCGCACACGGGAATGGCGACGTCCCTCACCGCGTACCTCGCCCACTCTTCCCTGGGGATTTGCTTGATCTCGCGCGTACTGATGCATCCCAGAAGCCGATCGCCGTCCATGACGGGAAACATTTTGTAGTGATAGCGGTAGATGTAGTCCTCGACGAGCGACTCGACCGAGATCCCCGCGGGGACGGTGACGGGATCGGTCCGCATGAATCTCCGGACGGTTTCTCCCTCGAACGAACGGCGCACGATGGTTTGCTGGTACGACTGAGTGGCGGCCCCTCGGAGGAACATCCCGATGAGGAAGTACCAGATCCCCCCAATGACGTTTCCCGTGATGGCGCTCAGCACTCCGAACGCCATGAGAACGAACGCAAACCCGACGCCGATTCGCGACGTTACGAACGTTGCCCACGCGAGGTTGTTCTTCCAGCTCCAGAAGATCGAGCGAAGCACGCGGCCGCCATCCAGGGGAAACGCGGGGATGAGGTTGAAGATGACGAGAACGCCGTTGATCATGGCGAAATACCTGAAGACACCGACGAAAGAATCCGGCCACGCGTTCGCCGATCCCATGCGCGCCGCGGCGTAGCAGATGCCAGCGATGACGATGCTCGCGATCGGACCCGCAATGGCCACGCGGAACTCGGCCTTCGCGCTTGGCGGCTCGTCGGTCATCTCGGCCACGCCGCCGAAAATGAAGAGCGTGATCCCGCTCATGACGAGGCCGTTTCGGCGCGCCACGAGAGAGTGGCTGAGTTCGTGAAGAACGATGGAGAAGAAAAGTCCGAGCGCGCCCGCCGCCCCCATGATCCAGCAGGTGACCGACGAGAGGTCCGGGTACCACGAGGGAAACACATCCGTGGCGAGCGACCACGTCACCAGAATCGCGAGAAAAAACCAGCTCGTGTCTATGCGGACGTTGAATCCGAAAAGCGTAAAGACGTTAAATCGTTTTCCGAACATCGTTATGAGCAGGTTTGATGTGAGCTGCGGGGCTTTTCTTCGACGCCCCACCCGCTGCCGTCATCTCTTCCACGGCACCGGGAGGCCGAGACGCGCGAGCTTCTCTTCGAGCTCGCTGCGTTCGCGGTTCGATTTCAATCCCTTGTCGTCCGTCTTGAGCCACCCGAATCCCTTGGCCAGATCGATCGCTTCTTTTTCGCTCCCGCGGACGAGCGCGCCGACAACACCGATCTCGAGGCGCGAAAACGTCAGCTTTTCCATCTGATAATCGAAAAACGCCTCCCACACGATCGGGCACCAGCGCCGCACGATCTCCTGGCCGATGACGCCGGCGTAGGCGCGGATCTCCTCCTGGGCTCGTTCGTCCAGGCGGAGCGACAGGAAGTGGAGGAGATTGTGCAGATCCAACTTCCAATACGCTTCCGTATACGTGGAGAGGGGAAGGTCCTTTCTCGCCTGCTCCCTCGATACGCCCGCATCGAGGCGTTCCTGATAGATCGCGCGGGCGGTGTCCTGGAGTTCGTTCTCTCTCTCGGACAACGCTCGGCCGGTGCGAGCGTCGAGGAGCCCTTCGCTCCCCTGCTTGTTCCCCGGGGCCTGTTTTCGCCAGGCGCCGGCGGGTGTTCGCTGCGCGGCGTCGATGGCGATCGAGTAGCGCGTGGAATACTCGTTCACGTTCGCCGTCCGGTGCCGTATCCACTGCCGCCAGCAGTCCATGGGGACGCGCACGTGCAGCTTGATCTCGCACATCTCGAAGGGACTCGTGTGCCTGTGCCGTAGAAGATAGCGGATAAGACTGCGGTCCTCGCTCACCTTCTTCGTGCCCCTCCCGTAGGAGACGCGCGCGGCTTGAACGATGGACTCGTCCGTCCCCATGTAATCGATGACCCTCACGAAACCGTCGTCGAGGACCTTGAACGCTTTCCCCAGGATGTCGTCCAGTGCGGGGACGTTCACGCGAGAGAGTCTTTCAGCGTCATCTGTCATGGGCTCTGGTCCCGTTCCGTTGTTTCGAGAAGGTTCTATCTTGGTCGATTTCGACTCGCCTGTCAATTCTCACTTCGCGAGGCCGCCCGCAGCCTCCGCGAGCGATTTCTCGCGGGAGCGTGTCTATTTGTCGCCGACGATGCCGCTGAAGCATCCGTCGTACATTGGGGCCACGCGCCGCCAATCGTACCTCTCCGCAACGTTTCGAAAGCTGATCTTGCGCATGCGCTCGATCTGTTCGATCGCGGCGATGAGTCTCTGCACCAGATCGTCGAAATCGTTGTAGAAGCATGAAAATCGAAGTTCGGCGGGGAAGAGCTCCGGAAATGCGAGCCGTTCGGGCAGCAGCGGAAAACACCCGCAGTAAACCGCCTCGATCACGCTCGCCCCGAAAAACTCCTGGTTCGACGTCACCGGGAGGAGGTCCGCCTTCCATAGCCAGCGCGCGTACTCCGACCGGTCGTCCACGTACCCGAACTGGACGATCCTGTCGCCGAACTCGTCCTCGGCGTTCGCGAAGCTCTCGGGAATCTCGTCGAAGCTCTCCCCGAGAAGCGCGATGTCGAAATCGTGGCCGCGTGACCTCACGGCGCGAAGCGCCCTGAAAAACTCGTCGGGGTTCTTGTCGTATTCCCAGCGGTGGTTCCACAGGATGAGCGGCCGGGGGTTCGCGGTCCTCGACTCGCCCGGCGGGCCGCCCCAGATACCGTGCTCGAGCTTCGAGAAGTCGAAACCCAAGGGGAGAACGGCGCATTTCTGCCGCAGGCGATCGATCTCGCCGGCCTCCTGGTGATCGGGAAACTGCGCGAGAAAACGGGGAAGCGCCGAGAAAAACTCCTCCATGTGATACTGCGAGTTGAAAAACACTCGGTCACAGGAGAGCGCGGAGACGAAGTTGATGAACCCGTAATGATGGTCGCGCTCCTCGTTGGGATCCCGGTCCCTCGGCGACCACGGGTAGGTGATCTGGTTCTCGTGAAAATACATCGCTGCCGGGACGCCCGCGGTTCGCGAGCGCGTGAGCGCGAGGAAGGTGGTGACGTCGAGCATGTCGGTGGCGAGGATGAAATCGGGCGTGTGGTGACTTTCGAGGAACTTCCGCGCGAGCGTGACCGCTCCGCCGTGCATGCGCCATTTCCAGTGGGCGCCGCTCAGCCCGAGCGTGCGCACGATGTGGCCGCTGTGACGCGCGTAGCCCTGGGCCCATTCCGCGTGGGACCCGGTGTTGTACGGTTCGACGAGCAAGATCTCCATCGGTTAGCCTTGGTATCGAGACGGACGATCCTCGCTACGCTCCTGCGCAAAGGGCGCTGCGAAATGTCCATCGTCCGCAACTCCGCCGAGTGCGATGCGCCGCGGCTATTTGCCCAGCGCCTGATCGAAGTCGTCGATCAATTCGTCCACCGACTCGATTCCCACCGACATGCGAATAAGCGTGTCGGAGATCCCCTTCTTCCGGCGCTGATCCGGTTCGAGACCTGCGTGAGACGTGACGGCCGGCCTCGTGAGAAGCGTCTCCACTCCGCCGAGGCTCGGCGCGATGATGGGGATCGTCACCTTTCTCATGAAGCGGTCGACGTCCTCGAGCCCCCCTGCGATTTCGAAACTCAGCATGCCCCCGTAGCCGTCGAAGAGCTCGCTGGCGCGCGCGTGGCAGGGGCTCGATTCCAGCCCGGGGTAGTTGACGCGCGTGATCGAATCGTGCGCTTCGAGAAAGCTCGCGATGCGGAA
>CAZYCB010000145.1:0-2677 GCA_964645735.1 uncultured bacterium
CGTCGCAGACGAATTTCCTCTTCGTCATCGTCAAGGGGTTCGAGGGCGACATATGCGGAGGCCTCGAGAACTTCGGCGTCATCGTCCGGCCGATGGGGCAGTTCGGAGGGCTCTCGGATACTTTCCGGGTGAACACGGGGACGCCGGAGGAGAACGACCGCTTCCTTGCTGCGCTCCGGAAGGTTTTGAATAGGGGATAGCTTGGTCGTTGCGCTGGAGGGTCGTCTCTCGCCCAGCGCTCCGCTTCCCTCGGCTTCCCGCTGTGGGTGGCGGGCGCGGGCGGATGACCGGCAGGACCTGCGGCAGGCGATCCTCGGTCGCTCCCGCGAAGGGCTCGCGACGACCTTCCAGCGCACGCCTAAAACCCGCCGTGTGATTTTCAACATGCAATCTCTACAAAGACCAGAAGACATTCTCCGCAGGATCGTTATCGCCATCGACGGGCCCGCGGGATCGGGAAAGACGACGACCGCACGCGAGGTGGCGAGGGCTCTCGGACTGCGCCACATCGACACGGGCGCGATGTACCGGGCGATCACGTGGAAGGTTCTCGCGACGGGAACGGACCCTGACGACGAAACGCGTGTAGGGGACATCGCGGCCGCGACGAAGATCGCATTTTACGGGGACGCTTCGGGAACGGAACGGGTGACGGCGGACGGTACGGACGTCACGGAAGCGGTACGGTCGCTCGAGGTGACGCGCGGCGTGTCTCTGGTGAGCTCGTACGCGCGTGTGAGAAAAGCGATGGTGAGGTTTCAGCGCCGGCTTTCCGAAGACGGGGGAGTCGTACTCGAGGGCAGGGACATCGGGAGCGTCGTGCTTCCCGGCGCGGACGTGAAAGTGTTTTTGAACGCCACGACGGAGGAGCGGGCGCGCAGGCGCTTGAAGGAACTCGCGGCGAAGGGAATCGAGAAGACCTTCGCCGAGATCCAGGACGATATAGAAAGGCGCGATCTCCTCGATTCGACCCGCGCCCTGAGCCCCCTCAAAATTCCTGTCGGAGCGCACGTCGTCGACACGACGAATCTCACGATCGGCGAGCAGGTAGATAGAGTGGTGCAGCTTGCTCGCGAAACGGCCGCGTACCTGGCTTCCATGCGTATATCGAAAGGTGAGCGAAATCGGTACACGGCGCAGCGTCCGTGGTACGCGTTCACCTGCGCGGCAATTCGAGCCCTCACGAGAGTTCTTTTCGGGCTCAGGATCGCGAAAAAGGAATCTCTGGACCTGGCGGAAAACCACATTTATGCGAGTAATCACTGTTCGAACGCGGACCCGCCCTTCGTCGGGGTGACCATCGGCCGTGAGGTGCACATCATGGCGAAAGAGAGCCTTTTCCGCTTTCCGCTCTTCGGGCGGCTCATCGGCTGGTACAACGCGATGCCCATGCGCCGGGAGTCGTTCGACCGGGGCGCGTTCGAGCGCGCGTCGGAGGTGCTCTCCCGAGGGGGTT
Organism: uncultured bacterium; assembly: GCA_964645735.1. GTDB lineage: Bacteria > Krumholzibacteriota > Krumholzibacteriia > WVZY01 > WVZY01 > CAZYCB01. The sequence continues at coordinate 1,457 of CAZYCB010000145.1, forward strand.
CGCTGCTTATTTTTCCGGAGGGGACGCGGAGGCGGGAGGAAGGACTCGGAGAGCCTAAGGCGGGTGTCGGTTACCTCGCGCTGCAAACTGGCGTCTCCGTCGTCCCGATTTACGTGAGCGGAACGCGTCGTCTGAGGGCGGCGCTCCTCCGCCGGCCGGGGCTGCGGGTGGTTCACGGGCACGCCATCCGCTTTCCCAACCGGGAGACCGCCGAACCCACACCGGACAACTACAGGGAATTCAGCCGCATGGTCATGGCGGCGATCGACGGGCTCCGCGAGGAGGTCGAGGAGGCCTGACGGACTTCCCGGCGGCAGAACGCGCGGGCAGCCGAGACGGGTAGGCGCCGTGCGGGGGGGGTCGGGCCGCCGCCCGGACGCAGGCCTGGCGCTGGCGGGGGCGCGCCGAGGTAGCTGGCGGGCGGCGTACGCGCAAATCGCGCTGTATTTTCTGGTTGCAATCGCGGCGTTCTCCTCGTATGCTTCGTCGGTCAATTTTTTGACAAATCTGAAGTAAAGGGGGAATTTTTCATATGGACGGTACAGAACTCGGGTCGCACGCGACCCCGAGAGAGGAACAATTCTCTAGGACAGGAGGTGATAATCCCTCACAGGCGGCTCCGCAAGGTGGTGCGGGTGGCGCTGGAAAGCGCGGCCGTACCCGCCGGTCGCCGGTCTACGCGGAGTTCGCTTCGCTGGAATCTCCGGCGGCGGATACCGGAGCTGACGCCGGGCAGGACGAGGCTGGAGTGTCTCTGGCCGGCGAGTTCGACAAGATGGTGAGTTCGTTCTCCGAAGGTCAGATCATCAAGGGGACGATCACGGAAATCCGGGAAAACGAAATCATCGTAGACGTGGGCTTCAAGAGCGAGGGGACGATTCCGGTGTCGGAGTTCCGGGGGTTCGAGAAGATCAACCCCGGGGACCCGGTCGATGTGTTCCTGGAGAAACTCGAAAACCAGGACGGCCTTGTCGTTCTCTCGAAGGAGAAGGCGGACTTCTTCAAGGTCTGGGACGAGATCAAGGACGGCTACGAGGCCCAGCGCGTGATGGAGGGAAAGGTAGCGCGGCGGATCAAGGGCGGTCTCGTCGTGAACCTGCTCGGCGTGGACGCGTTCCTCCCGGGCAGCCAGATCGCTCTGCGTCAGGTATCCAATCTCGACGACCTCATCGGACAGGGGCTCGAGTTCAAAATCATCAAGATCAACAAGAGGCGGAGAAA
>CAZYCB010000146.1:0-2330 GCA_964645735.1 uncultured bacterium
ATCGTGGGGGACGGGGCCCCCATACCCGCGGACCAGCGGGAGACGCTCGCCGAGCGATATTTCGCCTTTTTTCCGCACGCTCGAACGTACGAAGGCCACCTCGACTTTCGTTTCTACTGGATAGAACCCGTCCGTGTGAGATTCGTGTCCGGGTTTGGCCGCATCCACTGGCTCCCAAAGGAAGGGTGGCTTCTCCCGCCGCCCGATTGGAGAGCGAAGGAAGCGGAGATCGTTGCGCACACTAACGAGCATCATCGTCGAGCGCTGGTGGATATGTGCCGGTATTACCACCAGAGGAAGCCGACCTGCGCCCAGATGATCGCCGCGGACCCCGAGGGGTTTCACGTTCGCACCGACGAGGACATTCTCTACATGGTTTTCGAGAAGCCCTGTTTCATCGAAGAAGAAATAAAGGGCGAAATCGTGCGGATGGCTGGACAGTCGAAGATGTGACACACGGGCGCGGAGCGCATGCGAACGCGGTCTGGGGCGCCCTTGCGGGAGGGCGGCACCCGGGGGAGAAACAAGGAACCTACTGACATCACAGGAAACTTCACAGGAGGACAAGGCGGATGCGTGGATTCATCATACGAATGCTCATCACGGCGTTGGGGCTCTGGCTGGCTTCCGTGATCGTCCGCGGGATGCATTTCTCGAGCGCGTGGGCGCTTCTCGGGGCCGCGGTTCTTCTGGGGGTCGTCAACGCCATCGTCCGGCCGATCATCCTCATACTCACGCTTCCCATCACGATCGTGACGCTCGGTTTGTTTCTCCTCGTGGTGAACGCGGCGATGCTCGGGCTCGTCGCGGCCGTCCTGCCCGGTTTCGTTCTCGGGGGCTTCTTTTCCGCGGTGTTCGCTTCGATCATCGTGAGCCTCACGAGCTGGCTCGCCTCATGGTTCGTCGGCCCGCGGGGGAAGATCGAAGTCATGTACCAACGCCGCCGCGATTGATTTAGCCCGCTCGCCTGGTATATCCCTTGCTCCTCCTCCGGGATGCGTCTCGGATCCACCCGCAGCGGGTTCGAGACCGTCGTCTCGATCCCGAAGGAGGAACTCCCTTGAAAACCCGTATCCGGTTCATCCTCTGCCTCATTCTGTTCGCCGTCTGGCTCTTGGGGTGCGGGAAACAGCCGTCCGGCGCCCTCGATCTCAAGGACTATCCGCTGGACGATGCGGCCGGCGTGCTGACCCGGTCGGGAGTCGAGCTGGACAGGGAAATCACGAACGACGGCGGGGGATCGCTCCGGCTCACAGCGACGGAGCCCACGACGTTCCGACTGGTTGAAACGGGCGACATCGACGTCGAGAACGCCCGTCTCATCTGCCAGGCGAAGGTCAGAACCGCGGGCGTCGACGGCGAGGTCTACCTCGAAATGTGGTGTCATTTTGCCGGAAAAGGCGAGTACTTCTCTCGCGCGCTCCACGCGCCTCTGTCCGGCACGGCGGACTGGACGACGCAGGAAACACCGTTCTTCCTCAGGAAGGGCGAGAACCCCGACAACGTAAAGCTCAACCTCGTCATCAACGGGAGTGGAACCGCCTGGATCGACGATATGCGTCTGATCAAGGGCTCACTCTAGGACCGGTCCGACTCCGTCTCTGAGAAAGCACTTCCAAACCTGCGAGCGATCGATGAGAATTCGTTTTCTGTGAGAGCACGCACCGTTTTCAATCGAAAGAACCTCCAGTGGACGGGTCTGGTCGCAGGACCCGTGCTGGGGCTCGTCGTCTACAACCTTCTCCCCAATACGTACACAGGCACCGCCGGCGCCGTTGTGGAATTCACCCACGGCGGACGCGTCACGTGCGCACTCGGGGCATGGATGGCCGTGTGGTGGATGACGGAGGCCATTTCGATCTACGTCACCTCCCTCCTGCCACTCTGTGTCCTCCCGCTCGTCCGCGCCGCATCCGCACACAACGCTGCTTCTCCCTATGCGCACGAACTCGTCTTTCTCTTCATGGGGGGATTCATCGTTGCTCTATCGATGGAGCGGTGGGGTCTTCACAAGCGTGTCGCGTTCGGGGCGCTCAGACTCGTCGGCACGAAGCCGCACATGGTCGTGCTCGGCTTCATGATCGCCACCGCTTTTGTCAGCATGTGGGTATCGAACACGGCGACCGCGATCATGATGCTTCCCATCGCGCTGAGCGTGATCGACGTCGTGCTGAAACAAACGACGAACCGGTCGGTCGAGGAGACCGGGACATTCACGGACAAACCCGGGCATAATTTCGCTCTTTGCCTCCTCCTGGGAATCGCGTACTCGGCCTCGATCGGCGGCATTGGCACGCTCATCGGCACGCCCCCCAACCTGTTCCTCGCGT
>CAZYCB010000147.1:0-1730 GCA_964645735.1 uncultured bacterium
CGGTTCGGTCGGTTCGATCGCCGGGCCGGACGAACATGTCCGGTCCAGCGGGTCCGCCCGTCCGCGCGCTCGTATAACTGGTTGCCTGACATGGCGTTCCGGCGCATGCGTTGGAAAAGACCTCTGCGCCTGTTATAATACAACGCAGGATCTACCCAGCTCGAACCACATGGAGGCAAATCGTTATGCGCAGGTTCTGGATCGGTTCCATCGCGATGGCTTTCTTGGCCGTCTCGGTTTCCTACGCGCTCGCCGCGGCCGCGCCCGCCGAGGAGAAGCAGAGGATGTACGTCGGGTCGGACAAATGCATGATGTGTCACAAGACGGAGGCGCAGGGGTTACAGTACCCCATCTGGCAGAAGAGCGCGCATGCCAAGGCCTACGAGGTTCTCGCGGGCGAAGCGGCCAAGGCGGCGGGGGCGAAGGCGGGTGTCGCGGAGCCGCAGAAGGCCGCCGAATGCCTGAAATGCCACGTGATGGCGTACGGCGTCGACGCGAAACGCCTCGGGGAAAAATACAACATGACCCAGGGTGTCGGATGCGAATCGTGTCACGGTCCAGGCGGCGACTACATCTCTATGCCGACGATGAAGGGCCTGGCGTCGGGCACCATCGATCCGGCATCGGTCGGGATGATCAAGCCGACGAAGGACACGTGCGTCGCATGCCACAACGACAAGAGTCCGACGTTCAAGGGATTCGAGTTCGAGAAGATGGTCGCGAAAATCGCCCATCCGATTCCCGCGGAGCGCAAAGCCCAGTACAAAGCGCCGGCGAAATAATGTTCGCGTGTTGAAACGGATGTCGGCACCGCGCGCCGCCGAAACGGGAATGAAAAAGAACACGGGGTCTGCACACGGCAGGCCCCGTTCTCTTTTTCGTCGCTCCGTGCGCCGTTTCGACGCACATCCTCTGCATTGCGGAGCCCTCGATCGCAGCGTTTCCTTCGATGGGCAGCTCCTCGCTCGCCGGGGTGCGAGCCGAGACCGGGGCTTTTCTACGGCTGCGTGCCCGTGTGACACTCCGAGCATTCCGTGTCACGCCACGTGTCGCCGATGTCCTCGGGATGAGAGAATTCGAGTCCTTCCGGCGTCACCGCCATCTGCGCTCGCTCTCCGCTCCCCTGCATCATGATGATGTGGCAGCTCGAGCAGTCCCTGCTGACGATATCTCCCGCATCGCTCACATGGTCACCGTCGTGACACCGCATACACCCCGGGTTGAGAAAATGGCCGAGGTTGTCGGGGTACTGGTCCCAGCGGACCTTCATCTCCGGAAACATGTTCTGCGAAAAATACTGCTGGGCCGCCACGATGGCCCTGTCTAAAGCGCCCTTGCTCGATTCGAGAACCTCGGGATGGGATTCGGCGTACGAGGCGAGCATCTTGGCGGCGATGGTGTCCAGCGCGGCTTCCTGCGTCTCGTATTCTCCGGCCATCGCCTCGACGGCTATTCTCTTTATGCCGGGAAGCGCCGGATCCATCTGACCGGTAGCGATGGCGAGATCCGCCAGACGATCGGGCGGATTGTATTTGTGGCTCGGCCGGTTGTGACAGTCGACGCAGTCCATGCGGCGAATCTCGGCCGTCCTCATCTGTTCCTCGGCGAGAGGGGACGACTTGTCCTGGTAGATCGTCACCCGTCCCTCCCGCTGGGGCAACCAGAACCGCATCGTTTGCGACGGCCTCGCCGTCTGGGTCACCGACAGCGACGGCGAACTGCTCGTCGAG
>CAZYCB010000148.1:0-40273 GCA_964645735.1 uncultured bacterium
CTCGTTTCGGTGAAGGTGAGATCCGCCGTCATGGACTGCGGACCCATTTGAAACGCTCTCTTGAACGAGATCGGCGACAAGTCGGACGCCTTGAACACCGCCGTCTCCGAAAGCGTCAGCATTCCGCTCAGATTGGACGACACCTGGAAGATGTCCTCCCCACCCTCTTTCTTCTTTTCGAGCGTCATGATCCAATCTCCGAGCGGCATCGTTTGCACGCTCAGCGCGTACGTTGCCTTCATGCTCTTGAGCCGCGATGTGTCGTACTGGTAATCCGCAGGCGTCACGGCGAGGGACTCGTACGCGAGCGGCTTGCCCTCGATGCTGAAGAGCTCCACAGGAGCGATCTTGCTCATTTTTTCGTACGTCTGGAGCGCGTCTCCGACGAGCACGATGTACGTCCGGTCGGGATGGAGATACTCGCCCATCACGCGGGAGACATCGGCAATCTGGACGGCTTCCAGTTTGTCGCGATAGGTCTCCAGGTCCTTTTTCGTTCCGCCGAGCATCTTGTTGTCCACGACTTTCTCGGCGATCTGATCGGGCGTTTCGATCTGGATGGGGAAGTTGCCGACGAGATACGATTTCGCGTTCGCGAGATCTTCGTCCGCGACAGGCTCGGTCTTTATCCGCTCGATCTCCTTCATGAACTCGGTCACGGCGCTATCGGTGACTTCGGTGCGGACCGCCGCGTGGGCCTGGAACGTTCCCAAGTCTTTTTCGCGCGCCCACGAGCTGTAGGCACCGTACGTCCAGCCCTTCGCCTCGCGCAGGTTCATGAAAAGGCGCGCATCCGATCCGCCGCCGAGGACGCGGTTTGCCACGTTCACCGCGGGCCAATCCGGGTTGTCCGGCTTGATACCGAGGTGGCCGATGAAGATCTCGGTTTGTACCGCACCCGGCCGGTGGTAGAGATAGATCTTCGTTTTGGCAAGCTCGGGGGGATTCGTCATAACCGCTTTGTCCGGAATTCCCGGCTGGAGAGCGCCGAAGTACTTCTCCATCGCCTTGCGCACCCCGTCTGGCTTCACGTCGCCTACGACCGCGCAGAGCGCGTTATTGGCCACATAGTTCTTCTGGTAGAAGGCGACCACGTCGTCGCGGGTAACGGCCTTCACCGACTCGACCGTCGGATTCTTGCCGTACGGATGATCGCCGTAGACCACTTCGGAGAAATGGCGGCGGGCCATCGCGTTCGGGTCCGAAAGCTCGAGTTCGAGAGCGGTCTTCGTCCGCTCGCGGGAGGTCTCGAGTTCGTCCCCGGGGTACGTAGGATTCATCGTCACGTCTTGAAGGTATTGGTACGCGACATCGATGTAGTCGCTCAGGACGGTCACCGTAATCGCCGAGAAATCCGACGAAGAGAACGAATTCGCGGAGCCGCCGACGGATTCGATCCACTCGGCGAGCTGCAGAGCCGACTTCGTCTTCGTCCCTTTGTTGAGCTGGTCGATGGCGAACGACGCGAGTGACTCTTTTCCCTTGGGATCGACCGCGCTGCCGGCGTTGAACACGAGATATATCGTCACCACGGGCTGCTCGTGCTGCTCGACCACGACGACGTCCATCCCGTTCTTCAGAGCGAACTCCTTGTAGCCCGGGAAGGCCATCTTCTTGATCTTCTCCGGCGGCGGGGGCGTCTCCTTGGCGAACGCCGCCGCGGCAAGCGACAGGACGGCGAGCGCCAGAACGAGCCCCAGAACATTGTTGAACTGCCGTTTCATTATCTTTCTCCTTCTGAGATACCGATCGACTTCGACGCTTCAGAAGCGTCGCGCGGACATCGTTTCCCTATCCTTTGTGAGACGCGGGCTCCGCGATCACGACCGTGCGGTTGTTCTCCACGAAATACTTGTTCGCAACCCGGATGATGTCGTCTCGAGTCACGCCCATGTACCGTTCCACATCGCTATTCATGTTGGCGAGGTCGCGATCGAAATACACGTAGTCGTGGATTGTCTCCGCTTTGCCGAGAACCGTCTCCCGTTCTCTGACGAAGCCCGATTTGAACTGGATCTTCGCCTTCTCGAGCTCCTTCTCGTCGATACCTTCCTTTTTCACTTTCTCGATCTCATCGAGCATCAGGCTCTCGCATTTGCCGATGTCCACGCCGACGTTGGACGCCGCAATGAATCTGAAGAGCCCCGGGCCCCTGCGCACATCCGTGCCTCCGAAAACGATGACGGCCGCTTTTTCCTCTTTGACGAGGCGGTTGTACATGCGGCTCGATTCGCCGTCCGTGAGGATCTTGCCGAGGAGTTCGAGGGCCGGCATGTCATTGTCGAAACAATTGGGGATCGTATAGGTCATGAAAACGGCCGGCACGTTGGCGTTCTTGTCCTGGATGACGGCGCGGCGCTCAGCCGTGTGGAGCGGTTCGTCGCCGGTGAGCGGTTTGATCTCGGCGCCCCGCGGAATGCCGCCGAAGTATTGCTCCACCATTTTCATCGTCTTGCCCGGCTCGATGTCCCCGACGACGACGAGGACGGCGTTGTTCGGACGGTAGTAGCTGTCGTAAAACGCCTTTGCGTCGTCCACCGTTCCGTTGTCGAGATCGACCATGCGGCCGATCACTGTGTGCTGGTAGGGTTTGAAATCGTACGACAGCGTATCCGAGGCCAGAAACGCGTTCCCGTACGGCTGGTTATCGATCCGCTGCCGCCTCTCCTCTTTCACGACACTCCGTTGATTCTCGAAGTTCTCGGACGTGACGGCGAGCGACCGCATGCGGTCGGCTTCGAGCCAGAGCCCCAGGTTGAGCCGGTTCGCGGGGAGCACTTCGAAGTAATTCGTCCTGTCCTGCGTCGTCGAGCCGTTGTTGTTTCCTCCCGCTCGCTGCACGAGCTTGGAGTGTTCGGCTTTGCCCACGTTCTCCGATCCCTGGAACATCAGGTGCTCGAAGAGATGAGCGAAGCCGCTCTTGCCTTCCTGTTCGTAGGCGCTTCCCACGTGGTACCAGACGTCGACGGCGACGACGGGCACCGAGTGGTCCTCGGAGAGGATCACGCGGAGTCCGTTCTTCAGCACGTACTCCTTGTAGTCGATGGTGCCGGGCTTCACTCCCGCCGCGGCGACGAGAAACACGAATACTCCCAGGGTCGCCAGGCAACCCGTGAAGAATACCCTTTTCATAAGACCTCCCTTTTTTGACAGAGAAAACGAGGGACCGATGGAAGTTGTCTTCGGGATTTCGCAAAGCATCGCCGAAACCTGCCCTTCTGTCAAGTGGACGGGAACGGAAGGGCGCGGGCGGCAAGGCGTTCTTGTGGGAGCGGCCGTTTTCGACTATCCTCCCGCCTGATGGCGACACACGGGACAGAGCGAACCGTCGCGTTTATCTTCGAAGGCCGGACCCTTCGCGGCATCGAAGGCGAGCCTGTGGCGAAGGCGCTTTTCGCCGCGGGAGTTCGCACGCTCTCCCGCAGCGTCAAGTACGGCCGCCCCCGCGGCATCTTCTGCGCGCGCGGACGGTGCGTCGCCTGCCACATGTCGATAGACGGCGTTCCCGGCGTTCCCACGTGCATCACCCCTCTGCGCTCCGGAATGAAAATCGAGAGGGAGGGTTACGCGCCGTTCTATGGCCCCGTCGCCGCCGCTTTCGTTCGCCTCATCCCTCTCCCCGCGGGCTTTTATTACAGAATGTTCACGCGGCCGGCGTGGATTCGGAAGATCTTCCTCGGGCGTCTCCGACGAATGGCGGGTGTCGGCCGTCTCCCGCTCGAAGGGGCGGCTGCTCCGGCAGCTGGCGCATCGGGACGCGCCACCCCACTCGCGTTCAAGGACGCTTACGACGTCATCGTCGTGGGGAGCGGATTGTCCGGGATGTCCGCCGCGCTCTCCGCGGCCCACCACGGGGCGAATGTTCTCGTCGTCGACGAGGGCGGTATTCCCGGCGGCCATTCGATCGGGCATCAGGCCGACGCCGAACTCGCGTCGGCGCGCGGTCAACTCCTCGAGAAAATCGACGAGCACATGTCCATCGAGCACCGTCTTCACGTCGTCGCCCAGGCGTTCTATCCGCCGAACACGCTCCTCCTCGGTCCAGGCTCCACGCGGCTCGCTGCCGGCACGAAAGCTCGACCGGGGAGCGTGCCCCCTTCGGGAATGAAGCGCGTTCGCGGGCGGAGTTTCGTTTTCGCACCCGGCGCGAACGATGTCGTTCCCCTTTTCGAGAATAACGACACGCCGGGCATATTCGGAGAACGGGCGATCCGCCTCCTTCTCGAACGCGACGCGTGGAGGCCGGGAAAGAGAGCCGTGGTCTACGGCGCGGGAGAAGCGCTTCACGACGCCGTCGGGCTTCTGCTCCATCACGGCATCGAAGTCGCGGCGATCGTGGATCCCACGGATGCGAAAACGGAGTCTCGACATCACGGAGCGCCCGGCGGCATTCGTGAGTTCGCGCATGCGAAGATCGTCGCGGCCAACGGGGGCGAATGGCTCCGCGCCGTCGAGGGGACGTATGCAGGAAGCCGCGAGAAATTCTCGCTCGCGTGCGACCTTCTGTGCATCGCGCTCCCCGGACAGCCCGCATACGAGCTCCCCAGCCAGGCGGGTTTCGAGTACACGCTCTCCGAGTCGCCGCTCGAGGAGTTTCAGGTCATGCGTCCCGTCGCGCGTTCGAGAGCGACGCGCTCGGATGCCGGAGGCGAAACGATATCGTTCTTTTTAGTCGGAGAAGCGTCGGGCGAGCGCGACTGGAAAAAGAAAATCGAGGACGGCAGAAACACGGGCGCCGAGGCCGCCCGGGAGTCGAAAGCGTAGCCGCGGCGCGGAAGGCAGAAGGGGATCATGGGAAAGACGATCCTGTGTCATTGTGAAGATGTCGCCGTCGAAGAGGTCTATTCGGCACTCGAACAGGGGTTCGGCGATCTCGAGACCTTGAGACGGTACACGGGGATCGGAACGGGCAAGTGCCAGGGGAAATGCTGCCTCGTCCAGACGCTCCGAATCCTGGCGTCGATCGCTCGGGCGCACGCTGCACAGACGAGACCTCTCAGCGGCAATCCGCTGTCGATCCGACTCCCCACCATACGCCCCCCCGTCCTTCCGCTCCGTGTCGCCGACATCATCGAAGCTGAGGCGAGCGCCGGCGCCCACAGCGGGCCTGCAGCAGACGAGGAGAAGCCGTGACGAGAGATGCCGACGTCCTCGTCATCGGCGGCGGCGTGAACGGCCTCGGCTGCGCGTACAACCTCGCCCGGCGGGGCGTCGAGAACATCGTCGTCATCGAGAAAGGCTACATCGGCGCGGGGGCCACCGGCCGGTGCGGCGCGGGAGTCCGCGCGCTCTGGGGCTTGGAAGAAAACATCATACTCTCCCGCGAGAGCGTGAAGATCTACGAAAAGCTCTCCGGCGAGCTCGGATTCAACATCTTCTTCCGCCAGGGCGGATACCTCATGCTCGTCTTCGACGAGCGCGAGCGCGACCTCGTCGCGAAAACGATTCCCGTACAGAACAAGCTCGGCGTTCCCACGCGTTTTCTCGAAGGCCGCGAGATTTCCGAACTCGTCCCGGGACTGAACCTCGACGGCGTTCTCGCCGCGGCCTACTGCCCGAAGGGCGGGATCGCTTATCCGTACGCGGTCCTCTGGGGGTACGCCGAGGCGCTGAGGCGCCTTGGTGTCGAAATCAGGGTTCACACGAGCGTGAGGGGCGTTTTGCGGCGGAACGACGGGACGTACGGAGTGTCGACGGACAAGGGAGATTTCGTCGCGCCCACGATCGTGAACGTCGCCGGAGCGAGGACGAAAGACATCGCCGCCATGATCGGCATCGACATCCCGACGAAACCCGTCCGTCACGAGATCGCCGTGACGGAATCGCTCAAACCTTTCCTCAAACCCATGGTGATCTCGCTCAAAAAGGGATACTACTTTTCGCAAAGTCTCCGCGGCGAAATCGTCGGCGGCGTCGGCGATCCCGACGAGCCGTCGTCGTACGAGACGGGCTCGTCGAGCGATTTCCTCTTCCGATATGCGCGTGCGCTTCGCGAAACGTTCCCGCCTCTCGCGAACGCCCGCATCATCCGTCAGTGGGCGGGGCTCTACGACATGTCGCCCGACGCGCGCCCCATTCTCGGCACCGTTGAAGGATACAAAGGGTACTATCACGCGTGCGGCTTCAGCGGACACGGCTTCATGATTAGCCCGATGATCACGAAGCTCCTCGCCGAACTCATCACCACGGGAAAAACGTCGATGCCGATCGACACGCTCGATCTCGCGCGGTTCGCGAAGGGGCCGTTGACCAGGGACCCGTACGTCGTGGGGTGAAGCGTCACTTTCTCTTCAACACGTAGATCGTCCAGGGAGCGAATTTCGTTTCGTTCACCCATGCGTACGGCTCGTCGACTTTCGCGAGCGGCTTCTGCGTCTCTACCAGCGTCAATCCCGCTCGCGAATAGACCCTTCTTCGCGCAGGAGCTTCGCGAGTTCGCCGAGGAGCTTGACCTTGCGCTCCATCGAAAGGAATGGTTCTTTCCTGCCGCCCTCGCGTCAAATAATCATCGACAGGTTCCGGCAGATCTGGTCGTACGGCTCGTTGATCTCCAGACTCTTCCATTTGGCCGCCGTCTCGGGCGGAAGCTCGTCGAACGGCGCGCGCCGGATCATCAGGTCGGTCTCGCTCTCTGTGAACTCGACACGGTCCTGGAACCAGTTCACATACGCTTTGTTCTCCGGGCAGACCGTCTGGCATCGCATGCAGCCGACCAGGCAGTGGTGCCAGGACGGGTCGATCCATTCCGGGAAATCATCGGCGGCCTCGTTGTGATACGTGAGGCAGCGCTCCGCGCGAATCAAGAACCTGTCGGTCGTGATCGCCCCCGTCGGACACCGCTTCACGCAGGCGACGCACGACTCGCAGCGGTCGAGCGCTTTCGGTTCCCTCCACGGGTCGCCTTCGCAGGGCAGATTCGAAAGAGCGCCTACGAGCTGATGGAAGCTCCCCATGCCGGCGACGTAGGTGATGTTGTTCCGCCCGCATTCGGCCAGGCCGCTTCCCACAGCGAGCGTCCTCAAGGGGAGCCGCGGCTTCGCCAGAAGATAGCCATCGCCCTCGAGCCATGCGGCGAGTTCGGTCTGGACGCTCTCCGTTCGCGGTGTGAAGCTGACGTAGGTCGGGGGAATGACGACGGGAACCGCTCGGCCGCGCGAATGGAAAACCACGCGCATCTGAGGCGTGGGAACGGCAACGATGATGATCGAGCGCGCGCCCGGAAGGTCCGCCGGGGGATCGTAGGAAAAAGAATTCAGCTGACCGCGGTAGAGCGTCTCATCGAGGAGTCCGCCGTCGAGGCGGCCGCCGATCGCCTCCCGCAGATCCGCGAGGTGCGCGATCGGGACAATTCGGCCTTTCCAGCCGCGGTGTTCGATGTGCGCGATGAGTCTTTCGGCTTTCATACGTCGCAGTCGCGGAAGGCTATGATTGATGTCCGCAGTGCTTCCGGTCCACAGGCTTCATCCGCGCGAGACTACACGCAGGGATACTTGACACAAGCTCTTGAAGTAGGTGTTGAAAAGTTCGTTCTTGTTCATCTAGCGCGCTTGCACGCAGCGCCATCTAGCGTGCGAACATTTCCTGCAAGACTGCCAGAACTCGATCCCCGGCCCGCGGATCGATTCGCCCAAGCTTCTTGAAGAGACGACCTTTGTCGATCGTCCTGATCTGATCCAACACCACCTGCCCCGACCTGCGCTTGAATCGGCACTCCACTCGAGTCGGGTACGCATGCTCTTTCGTGGTCATCGGGGCGACGATGACGGTCCGAACGTGGTGGTTCAGCTCGTCGGGCGATATCACAACGCACGGCCGCTTTTTGCGGATCTCGCTCCCTATCGTCGGGTCGAGATTCACAAGATAGACCTCGAATCGATTCACTTCCACTCCCACTCCTCCTCATCCCATCGGCTGCCGTTCATCACATCGCCGTCCAACAGAGCGTCGTCGCCGCGCAGTGCCATTCGACGAAACGCATCCGCCCAACCGGCTCTTGGCCGCGACGGCGACGTAATGATCAACCGATTCTCTTCCACGTCCAACTCGACCTCATCCTTGATGCCCGCCTGGAGGATGAGAGACTTGGGAATTCGAATCCCCCGTGAGTTCCCGATCTTGACGATTCGCGCTTTCACCAGAGATCACCTCCGTACTCACATTGTGATCACATCGGTTCGAAAAGTCAAGCTCTCTCTTCCTCGTCCGGCGGGTCCGGCCCCACCGGAGCCCCGCGGTGTACTCCACCTTCGAATCAGCTCCCCGCCGCCACTTTTATCCTGCTGTCCACCACCCGGCAGTGTCCTCTTTCCGGCGTCACGATCACCGGGTTCATGTCGAGCTCGACGATTCCCGGGAGATCGTTCACCATCTGGCCGAGCCTCTGTATCGACTCCACGATGAAGTCGATGTCCACGCGCTTCTCCCCGCGAACGCCCTCGAGCAGCGGATAGGACCGGATCCCTCTCACCATCTCCCGTGCGTCCACGTCCGTCACCGGCATCACGCGGAACGTGATGTCCTTGATGATCTCGACGTACTTCCCGCCCATGCCGAACATGAGGAGAGGCCCGAAGACCGGGTCCGTGAACATGCCGAGGATGATCTCCTTGCCGCCTTGCGCCATCTCCTGGACGAGGAATCCTTCCACGTCCTTCGAGATGCCCGCCTGCTCGAGGCTCGCTCCCATCGTTTGCACCGCCTCCTCCAGCTGCCTCCTGTCCTGTATGCCGACGATGACGCCGCCGAAATCGGATTTGTGGGTGATCCTCGCTCCCTGGGCCTTGAGCACGACGGGGTAACCGATTCGCTCCGCGGCGCCCGCGATGTCCGCGCTGCGGCGGACGGTCTCGAAACGGCACAGGGGAAAACCGTACGCCGCCAGCACCCGGCTCGCCTCGTCGGCCGAGAGGTACCCGCCGCCCGCTTCCTGCTTGGCCGCGATGATGCCCGGCACCGTACTGTCCGCGGAGGAGAACCGCCCAATTTTTCCCTCCGCCCTCGCGCACCACGAGCGATAACGCTCGACGGCCGAGATCGCCCGCACCGCCGATTCCGGGAAGCGGTAGAGGGGCGGCGCGTCGGCGATCTTCTTGGGAATTTCCTCGTAGTACCTCTCCTCGGCCATCAACACGCAATACACCGGTTTGCGATACCGCTTGCTCACATGGGTCACCCGCGTGACGACTTCCTTCGGTTCGACGAGGATGGGCGGAACGAAGATGACGATCACGGAATCGACGCCTTCATCCGCGAGGACGAGATCGAGGGCTTTCTCGTACTGCTCAGGTCCCGCGCTCGCGACCATGTCGATGGGATTTCGTAGACTCCCTTCCTCGGGGAGAAAAGCGGCGAGCTGCCGCCGTGTTTCGTCGGAAAGCGTCGACATGTGCAGCCCCTCGTTCACGATCTCGTCGGTCGCCATGATCGCGGGTCCGCCCGCGTTGGTGAGGATGCACACGCGGTCGCCCTTGGGAATCGGGTTCTTGGTGAGAGCGAGCGCGACGTCGAGCATCTCCTCGATCGTCGACACGCGGATCACGCCGCACTGATGCAAAAGGGCATCCGCTGCGATGTCGAGGACGGCGAGGGAGCCCGTGTGCGAGGACGCGGCACGGGAACCTGCCGCCGTCGTCCCCGACTTCACCACGATGATCGGCTTCTCGCGCGTGATCTGTCGTGCGAGTGCCGTGAACTTTCCCGGCTCGCCGAACGATTCCAGGTAGAGGGCGATCACCTTCGTCGATTTTTCCCGGGCCCAGTACTCCAGAAGTTCGTTGCCGCCGACATCGAGACGGTTGCCGACGCTCGCGAAGTGCGATACGCCGAGATCGATCCTCTTCTGCATGAGGAGGATGGCGACTCCGAGAGCGCCGCTCTGCGACATGAACGCGAGCGACCCCCTCGCCGGCTCGAGGGGCGCGAACGTAGCGTTCAGCGATACGGCGGGATCGGTGCTGATTACCCCCATGCAGTTGGGCCCGACCACGCGAAAACCGTACTTCTGCTGGAGCGCCCGGAGGCTTTCCTCCCGCTTGATCCCTTCGCCGCCCGTTTCCCTGAAACCGGCGCTGATGATAACGAGCCCTCCCACGCCTTTCTCGCCGCACTGGTCGGCCACGTGGGTGACGTGCTCCTTGGGGACGACGATGATGGCGAGGTCGACGGGGTCGGGGATGCTCAACACGGATGGATAGCACTTGATGCTGCTGATGTACTCGTGCTTGGGGTTCACGGGAAAGAGCATCCCGTTGAAACCGTACTCGATGATGTTCTGGAGGAGCTGCCGCCCGATGGTGCCCCGTTTCTGCGTGGCTCCGATGACGGCGATCGATTTCGGCTTGAAAATGCAGTCGAGTGATTTCATGGCTCACCTTCAGTCTGAATGGTCTCCCGATGACTCGCGCCATATGCGGCGAAGGAGCTCGTCCACGCGGGTTCCGATCTCGTCCCGCACGGTCCGGAACTGCGCGATGCTCCCGCCCAGCGGGTCGCCGATCTTCCACGAGATCACCGTCGCGGGGAGAGACGCGGGAAAAACCTTCTCGTTCGCGTACCCCGACATGTTGACGATGTAGTCCATCTCGCCGACCGGGACTTCGTCGAACCCCTTGGAGTGCTGGCGCTGTATGTCGATCCCCTTCTCGAACATCACGTGGGCGGCTTCCTCGCTCACCATCCCCGTGGGATGCACTCCCGCGCTGTACGCCTCGACGAACGCGCTCCCGCCGTTTCGCGCGAACCCTTCGGCCATCTGAGAACGGATCATGTTGCCGATGCAAACGAAAAGGACTTTCTTCTTGCAGCTGGTTTTGCTCATCGGTCGCTCTTTCGGTCGATCCCTCCGGACTCGCCGTCCGCGCACCGCTCCGGGCACGAGGTCCGACAGCACGGCGTCACTTCTCCCCCCGATGGAGCGTGACAATACCACCGGTCAGCCGCTTTGCCGACACCTTTCGCAGCCCCGCTTCTCTCATGAGATCGGTCACCCTCTCGTTGGGGAGGAATTTCCGAACCGACGACGCGAGGTATCCGTACGCGTCTTTCGACCCCGAGACGACACCTCCCACAAAGGGAATCACGCGCTCGAGGTAGAACGCGAACGCCTTCAGGTGCAACTCCCCCGTCGGCGGAGCGAACTCGAGAATGACCAGGCGGCCTCCGGGCACGAGCACGCGCGTCATCTCCGAGAGGCCTGCCGCGTAGTCGGCAAGGTTCCTCAGTCCGAACGCCACGCTCACCGCATCGAAGCGTTCGCTCTCGAAGGGCAGGTCGAGAACGTCGCCTTCGACGAAGTGGACCTTTCCATCGAGCTTCTTTCGCGCCACCTTTTCCTCGCCGATAGCGAGCATCTCGCCCGAGCGATCGATGGCGATCACCTTGACAGCCCGCGTCCGCTCCGCGAAGGCTATGGCAACGTCTCCCGTGCCCGCGCACACGTCGAGCACGTTATCCCCCGGGCGCAAGCCGGCCGATTCGACGAGACGCCTCCTCCACACACGGTCGAAGTTGAGGCTGAAAATGTGATTGAGGAAATCGTAAGAGCGGGCGATGTCCGAGAACATTTCCGGCGTGTCTGTCTTCTGCATGGCCGCTGTCTATCGTCTCGCGTGGAGGAGCGAGAGGCCGAGGATGTAGACATAACCGGTGACGAAAAGGAGAAGGTAAGGCATAGCGCCCCAGTTCCTCAGCTTGAATAGAAAGAGAAACGTCACGCACATGTACACGGCGAAGAGACCTTCGATGAGAATCGAACGCGTGCCGACCGAGCGGTAGATCTTCCCTTTCCAGCTGTCCTTGAAACCCTCGATCCGGTACTTGGCCGTCCGGACGAACGGCGACTCGCGCGAGGCAAGCGCCTCGATGACGGCCCACGCGTCGTTGATGCACATACCGATGCCGAGGACGAGGATGAAGGGGATGTCTCGCAAGCGTTTCTTCCAATCGGGGTAGATCTCACGCTGCGAAATCGAATAGAAGAGAAACACCGAGCCCGTCGTGAAGAGAAAGATGAGTATCTCCCAGAGCTCGACGCCGTTCAGCGCGAGGTTGTACCTCAAAACGAGCGAGAGAGGGAGAAGCACCGAGAGAAGAACGATGAGGAGGCAGCAGAACTTGACCGTCAAGTGAAAGGTCGCCTCTACCTTGACACTGAGCGGCAGCCGGCTCCGCCAGATCGTCGGGAGAAGCTTCTTGGCCACCTGGACGGCTCCCTTCGTCCACCGGTGCTGCTGGGTCTTGAAGCTGTAGACATCGACGGGGAGTTCGCTCTCGCACACGAGATCGGGGATGAAAACGAACCGCCACCCCGCCATCTGCGCGCGGTACGAGAGATCGAGGTCCTCGGTGAGCGTGTCGCCGTCCCACCCTCCCGCTTCGTCGATCGTTTTCCGCCTGAACACGCCTCCGGTCCCGTTGAAGTTGAAGAACCTTCCCGAGCACGACCGTGCGGTATGTTCGAGCATGAAGTGAGCGTCGAGGAGAATCGCCTCGACGCGCGTGAGGAGCGAGTAGTCCCTGTTGAGGTAACCCCACCGCGCCTGAACCATTCCGATCTTGGGGTCCGCGAAGTACGGCACGGCGCGCTTCAAGAAATCGGGCGGCACGACGAAATCGGCGTCGAAGATGGCGACGAGATCGTCACTGGATCTCTGCAGACCCGCCCTGAGGGCGCCAGCCTTGTAGCCCGACCGGTCGCTGCGATGAATATATACGACGTTGAGTCCTCGCGATCGCAGCTTACCCGCCGCGGCGCGCGCGATCTCCTGCGTCCCGTCGGTCGAGTCATCGAGTATCTGGATGGTGAGGAGTTCCCTCGGGTAGTCGAGATGGCTGACGCTTTCGATCACGCGCTCGGCGACGTAGTACTCGTTGTAAATGGGGAGCTGCACCGTCACCGAGGGGCATGCCTCGCTACGAAGCGGCGGCGGCTCCGTCTTTTCGACCCGCTTGTAGTACCGGTAGTACAGGTACAGGACGAAATAGCGGTGAAGCCCGTAGATCGAGAGAATGGCGAGCACGGCGAGATAGACGACGACCGTGACACGGCTCAGGATTTCCATGATTTCCCTTCCCGTGCGCGCTCCCCTCGCGCGCTCGTCGGTCTCTCCGTACTCCCTTTACCGCGGGGCGGGCGTCAGCGTCATGCCGAATACCTTGAATAGGAAGGCCCAGACATCCGCCGCCTCCTCGATACGCTTCGACGTCGGCTTACCGCTGCCGTGACCTGCCTTCGTCTCGATCCGTATGAGTATCGGATTGTCTCCCGCGTCCGCTGCCTGGAGCGCGGCGGCGAACTTCTTGGCGTGCATCGGAACGACCCGATCGTCGGTGTCCGCCGTGGTCATGAGGGTCGAAGGATACTTCACGCCTCTCTTGACATTATGGACCGGAGAGTAGGCGTAAAGGAACTTGAATTGTTCGGGATCGTCCGAGGTCCCGTAGTCCGACGCCCAGAACCTTCCGATAGTGAACTTGTGGTAACGGAGCATGTCGGTCACGGGCACCTGGGCGACGACGGCGCCGAAGAGATCGGGGCGCTGGAGCATGCACGCCGCGACGAGGAGCCCCCCGTTGCTGCCGCCCTCGATCGCGAGCCGCGCGGTGCTCGTGTACTTGCTGGCGACGAGCCACTCGGCAGCCGCGATGAAATCATCGAACACGTTCTGCTTCCGGTCGAGAATGCCCGCCTGGTGCCACTGCTCCCCGTACTCGTTGCCCCCGCGGATGTTGGCCACGGCGTAGACGCCGCCGTTTTCGAGCCAGACGAGACTCGAGGGGGAGAAGCGCGGCGTCATCCCCACGGTGAACCCGCCGTAGCCGTAGAGGAGCGTGGGATTGCTTCCGTCGAGAGCCAATCCTTTCTTGCACGTGATGAACATGGGGACCTGCGTCCCGTCTTTCGACGTGTAGAAAACCTGCTTCGTTTCGTAGTTCGAGATGTCGAAATCGATCTCCGACCGGCGAAAGACCGACACGGCGTTGGTCGCGAAATCGTAACGGAACGCGGTCATCGGATAGAGGAACGACGTGAAGCCGAAGAACATCTCGCTGTCCTTCCTCTGACCGGAGAGGCCGATGACCGAGCCCATCGTGGGGAGCGCGATCTCCCGCGAGAACTCGCCCGTCGTGTGGAAGATCTTGAGCACGTGGTGGGCATCTTCGAGATACGCGGCGACGAGTTCGTTGTCGACCATGCTCACGAAGTCGAGCACGTCCTGGCTCTGCGGTATCACCTCGCGCCAGTTCGCCCGGTCGGGATTGCCCACGTCGATCGCGATGACACGTCCCCGGGGGGCGCCGAGGTCGGTTTTGACGTACCACACCGGGCCGACGTTATCGATGAAGGTGTACTCCGCTTCCCCGAGCGCGAGGAGCTTCGTGAACTCGCCTTCCTCAACGACCTCTCTGAAGTAGAGGCCGTTTCTCGGATCCGTGCCGTGGCTCACCTGGAGAGCGAGGTACTTGCCGTCGTCCGTGATGAATGGACCGAAGCCCCATTCCTTGTGCTCCGGGTCCTCGTAGACGAGGATATCGGCCGACTGCGGCGTGCCGAGCGTATGCCAGTAGACGCGGTCGTAGGCTTCCTCGTCTTCTTTGGGCACCGTCCCCGGCTCCGGGTGGCGGTCGTAGTAAAAGCCCGTGTTCTCGTGTTGCCACGCGACACTGGTGAACTTGCACCACTTGATCGTCTCATCGAAATCCTTGCCCGTGTCGACCCAGCGGATCTTGATCTCTTGTTTGTCGCTCCCGCTCACAGACAGGCTGTACGCGACGAGCTTTCCGTCGTCGCTGTACGCCGTGCTGCTGACGGCGACCGTCCCGTCCGCGCTCAATGTGTTCGGATCGAGAACCACAGCGGGATCGCTCTCTAGCGTTTTCTGCGTGTAGAACACCGACTGGTTTTGCAAGCCGTCATTCTTCGTGAAGAAATACCGATCGCCGCGTTTGAAGGGAATCCCGTACCTCGGGTAGTTCCACAGCTTCGCAAGCCTCTCCTCGATGGCCGCCCTCTCCGGGATGCCGTCGAGGAAACCGCGCGTGAGCGTGTTTTCGGCGTCGACCCACGCGACGGTCTCCGGGGCGTCGGGGTCCTCCATCCAGCGGTACGGGTCCTGGACTGTTGTTCCATGATAGACGTCGACGGCGTCCGATTGGCGGGCGGCTGGATACGCAAGTTTCCCGGCAGACGCCTCTTGCGGCAGGGCCGAAAAGATGCCGAACCAAAGGGCGAGCGCGACCATGACCGAGAGAGCCGCGACCGTGTGGCGCCCGGACGGGCGGCCGGCGGTTTCACGAAGACGAGCGAATGACATCAGCGAACCTCCTCATCCCGCTGCGTGGCCGAATCTGGTGACGAACATGGCTGGACGGATTGCCGTGAATTATACACCAAAACCCTTCCCCGTCAACCGGGCGCGCCTCTTGACAACCCGCGCGGCTGTGGTATGTTTTCGTTGGTTTGTCACGACATACATGGGGTGCTCGTCCGGAGCGGGACGGGCTGAGAGCATACCCTTTGAACCTGATCCGGGTAATACCGGCGAAGGGACATCGCAGCTCCTGGTTCCGCCGTCACCTCTTCGAAAAAGGGTCCGGCGGTTTTTTGTTTGCACGTTTTGTTCGTGCGGCGGGCGTTCAGACGCAAAGCCCACGCACCGAGCGTGCGAAGACGGAGCGAAGCAAGAATGCCGAACGACGGAAGACACGCAGGAGAGGCGCCCGTCATCGTGATCGGCGCCGGGATCATCGGACTCTCCCTCGGCTGGCAGCTCGTCCGCCGAGGAATTCCCGTCGTCCTCTGCGAACGCGGCGAGGCGGGACGCTCGGCGAGCTGGGCCGCGGCAGGGATGCTCGCCCCCCACTCCGAGGTGGGTTTCGAGGAAGAGGAATTCCTCCGTCTGGGGATCGAGAGTTTGAACGAGTTCCCGCGGTTCCTCGACGAGATCGAGGAGGATACGGGCCGGCGCGTCCTTCTCGACGATCGGGGGACGTTGATCGTCGGCTTCCACCGTGACGATACCGAGCGGATCCGGCGCTTGTACGAATTCAGGGAACACCTCGGGCTCGCCGTGAAATGGCTCCCCGGCAGCGAAGGACGCGAGATCGAACCGCTTCTCTCGCCGAAGATCACCGCGGCCATATGGCTTCCCGACGACTGCCAGATCAACAACCGCGCCCTCGTCGGCGCTTTGAAAGACGCCTTCCTCGCGCGGGGCGGAGTGCTGAGAGAACACACTCCCGTCCGGTCGATCGTGATGGACACCGATCGCGTGCGCGGCGTGCGGACCGAGGAGGACGAGATCGTTTCGTCCTCGGTCGTCCTCGCCGCGGGGTGCTGGTCGGGTCTCGTCGACGGCATTCCCGAAAACGTCAAACCCCCGGTGCGTCCGGTCAAGGGACAGATCGTCTCGCTCCGCATGGGAGAGGAATTCCGCTTCGAGCACGTCGTTCGCGCGCCGGACGCGTATCTGCTCCCCAAAGACGACGGCCGGCTTCTCGTCGGCGCGACGCAGGAAGAGATGGGATTCGACGTGACGCCCACCGCCGGTCCCGTCATGCGGCTCCTCGAAAGAGGGTGGGAGGCGATCCCGTCGATATACGACCTCGCGATCGACACGATCGACGTGGGACTTCGCCCCGGAAGCCGGGACAACGAACCCCTCGTGGGCTCGACGGAGGTCCGGGGCCTCTACTACGCGACGGGACATCATCGGCACGGAATACTCCTCGCGCCGGTGACGGCGTACGCGATGTGCGACGTGATCCTCGAGGGAAAGACCCCCGACATCCTCGCGCCGTTTCGTCCGTCGAGGTTCCTCAAACCGCGAGGGAGGCTGTAGGCCGAGAATCGGAGACGAACGATGCTGCTGACGATCAACGGAGAGAAAAAGAATATCGACAGCGTCGAGACGCTCGCCGACGTGCTCGCTATCCTCGGAATCGACGCCGCAACGAAAGGCATCGCCGTCGCGCTGAACGACACGGTCGTTCCCAGGGTGGAATGGAAGTCGACGCGACTCCAGGACGGCGGCACCATCGAAATCATCCGCGCGGTTCAAGGCGGATGAAAGCCCGGTCGGCAGCGGCGCCGTCGAGGTCGCGCGAGCGGGAGAGGGCGGAAGAGAAATCGGCGCACGGTTCTTGCCGCTGCGCCAGAGAGGTTGTTCGATGGATTCACTGAAGATCGCTGACAGAACGCTTCAATCCCGTCTCATACTGGGATCGGCGCGGTATCCGAACCCGGAGATCATGCTCGAAGCGCTGAGGGCGAGCGGCACGGAGATGGTGACGGTCGCCATCCGCCGGGTCAATCTCAAGGACACGTCGGGCGAGAGCCTCTTGCAGCTGCTTCGGAACGAGAAGTATTTCATCCTCCCGAACACCGCGGGGTGCTTCACCGCCAAGGAGGCGGTCTTGACCGCGCGTCTCGCGCGCGAAGCCCTCGAAACGCACTGGATCAAACTCGAAGTCATCGGCGACGACGAAACGCTCTTTCCCGATGTCCCCGAACTCCTCAAGGCCGCGGAGCAGCTCATCGCCGAAGGGTTCATCGTGCTTCCCTACTGCAACGATGACCCCGTGACGTGCAAGAAACTCGCGGGACTGGGGTGTCCCGTGGTGATGCCGCTCGGTGCGCCCATCGGGTCGGGGATGGGAATTCGCAATCCCTACAATCTGAGAATCATACGAGAGGTCGTCGACATCCCCGTCATCGTCGATGCCGGGGTGGGAACGGCGTCCGACGTGGCCGTCGCGATGGAACTCGGTTGTGACGGGGTGCTCCTCAACACCGCCGTGGCCGAAGCGGCGCACCCCGTCGAGATGGCGCGCGCCATGCGCCTCGCTTCCGAAGCGGGGCGCCTGGCGTATCGCGCGGGGAGAATCCCCAAGAAACTCTACGCCTCGGCTTCGAGTCCTCTCGAAGGAATGATCGGCTCGGAAGGCCGCGACTGACGCCCGCACTACGCCCGCGGAGGGAGGGGCCGAGCGGCGTCGAAGCGGCCGGTGAACAGATCGGCGGGACATGGTTGATTTTCGTCTCTACCTGATCACGGACCGGCGCGTATCCGGAACGCAGCCGCTCGAGGACGCCGTCGACCATGCGTGCCGCGGAGGGGTGCGTGCCGTACAGCTTCGCGAAAAAGACCTCGATGCGAAATCTCTCCACGACCTGGCCGTTCGCCTCAGGAAGATCACGGCGTCGCACGGCGCGGCGCTCTTCGTCAACGACCGTTTGGACATCGCGATGGCGGTTGGCGCCGACGGCATCCACTCGCCCGAGAATGGATTTCCCCCGGCGGCGGTGCGGCGAATCGCAGGGGAACGGATCCTCGCAGGCGTGAGCACGCATTCGCTCGAAAGCGCGCGCGGAGCCGAGGAAGAAGGCGCTGATTTCATCACTTTCGGACCCGTCTTCGAAACACCATCCAAACTCGCATACGGTCCTCCGCACGGGCTCGAGATGCTGAGGCGCGTCGCGGGAGGCGTGAAAATCCCCGTGTTCGCGTTGGGCGGCATCACTCCCGAGCGCGCCCGGCCGTGTATCGAAAGCGGCGCGAGCGGCGTCGCTGTCATTTCCGCCGTTCTCGCGTCGATCGACATCGACCGAACGCTCCGCGAGTTCGAGAACGAGCTGGGGACGCTCTAGGAACAGGGTGACAATGACCCAGAGAATCGGACGCCTTCACGTGCTGACGGACGAAACCGTCCAGAGCCGCTTCACGCACGTCGAGCTTGCCGAGATGGCGATCGCCGGAGGGGCGGACACGATCCAGTTTCGGGACAAGAAGAGAAGCACGAAGGAGCTCGTCAAAATTGCCGAGACCCTCCAGCGCGTGTGCCGCGCGAGAAACGTGCCGCTCATCATCAACGATCGCGTGGACATCGCGCTCGCCGTCGGTGCCGACGGCGTTCACCTCGGTCAGCGGGATATCCCCGTGGCCGTGGCGCGAGCACTTCTCGGACCGGCGAGGATCATCGGCGCGACGGCGGCCACGCTCGACGAGGCGATCGCCGTTCAGAACGAAGGCGCCGACTATCTGGGGTTCGGCCACATCTACCCGACGGCATCCAAGCAGAAACGCGGAGATCCGAAGGGACCCGCGGCCGTGGCGGAGATCTGCGGGGCGCTTACCATTCCTGTCATTGCCATCGGCGGCATCGACCATAAAAACTTTTTACCCGTGTTGGAGGCAGGCGTGTGGGGCATCGCCGTCATAGCGGCTGTCTGCGCCGCGGCGGATCCGACGCTCGCCGCGCGGGAACTCAAGGACGGGATCGATTCGAAGTTCAAACGAAGGAGCGAGTCGTGATCAAGCAAGCGCTCACGATTGCGGGTTCGGATTCCGGGGGCGGTGCGGGAATACAAGCGGACATCAAGACGTTCCACGCCCACGGCGTCTTCGGCGCGTCAGTTGTGACGGCGATCACCGCGCAGAACACGGTGGCGGTGACGAAGGCGTTCGACCTGCCGCTCGATCTCATCGAGTCCCAGCTCGACGCGGTGTTCGACGATCTCGACATCGCTGCGGCCAAAACCGGGATGCTCTCGTCCGCCGGGATCGTCGAAACGGTCGCAGCGGCCCTTCGGGAACGACGGCTCGAGACACTTGTCGTCGACCCCGTGATGATTTCGAAAAGCGGGTACAGGCTCCTCAGGGACGACGCCATCGAGAGTCTGAAGAAGCACATTCTCCCGCTCGCCCTCATCGTCACTCCGAACATCCACGAGGCCGAGCTTCTCTCGGGTGTGAGGATCGACACGGTGGACAAGATGAAGCTCGCCGCCGAGAGCATACGCGAATCGGGGCCGCGAAACGTGCTGGTCAAAGGCGGGCATGCGTCTTTCGACAGGGCGACCGACATCCTCTTCGATGGGGAGCGGTTTCACGAGTTCGCGTCCGTGTTCATCGAGACGAAGAACACCCACGGTACGGGATGCACGTACTCCGCCGCCATCACGGCCCGACTCGCGCTGGGCGAGCCTCTGCTCGAGGCGATCGCGCATGCCAAAACGTACATCACGCGCGCGATCGCGCGGGCTCTCCCGATCGGAAAAGGCCACGGCCCGACGAATCACTTCTACTTTCTGGGATCGGATGACTTCTTGAAAGGGTGAGGTGTGCGGGTGGGGCAGAAGGTCGTTGGGGGCCCAGCGCTCCGCTTCCCTCGGCTTCCCGCCGCGGGCGATCCTCGGTCGCTCCCGCGAAGGGTTCTCAACGACCTTCTGCCCCACCCCTACCAGTATCTCTCGAGGTGGATCTGGCCGGGACGGAGGCGTGTGTGCTCGGCGAAGCCGTCTTTCTCGAGGAGCTTCACCACCGATTCGATCATCCCCGGGCTCCCGCAGAGAAAAACGTGCGTGTTCTCCGGCCCTGGCGCGAATCCCCACTTTTCCCTCAGCACTCCCGACTGCCACACGTCCTGAACGTAACCGGTTCTGCCCTTCCACGGTTCAGCCTCGCTTTGCGGACGGCTGACGACGGGGAGGTACGTGAAGTTGGAGTGTTCCTTTTCCAGAGCGAGCATTTCCCCCCTGTAACCCAGATCCTGGCTCACGCGGACGCCGTGGAGAAGCGCGATTTTTCGCTCCGCGTTCGGTCCGAGAATCGTTCGCAGCATGCTCGCGAAGGGCGCGATTCCAGTGCCCGTGGCCAAGAAGACCAGATTCGCGTTCGCCGGTGCTCTCGACAGGACGAACGTTCCGATGATCTTGGGAGACAACCACAATCTGTCCCCCGGTTGAAGAGCGAAGAGACGCGGCGTGAGCGAGCCGCTTTGGATGAGCACGAGATAGAATTCGAGGTGATCGCTCTCCATGGGACTCGAAACGATCGAGTACGCCCGTTTGATGAGCTTCTCGGGGCGCTTGAGCGGCGGCTCCGGATCGGCCCCGGCCCACCGGGCCGCCGTGCCGGGCAGACCCAACGTCGCGTACTGCCCTGCCTCGAAACCAGGGAGAGTCCACCCTTCCGGCACCACATGGATCACCCATACACCTTCTCCGAGATCTCGGCGGTGCGTAACGATGGCGTTGAGCTCTGCTCTGGACACTGCGACCTCTCGTGTCTCGGGTCGTGTATTGCAGACCGGAGCGGCCATATCGGGCCGCGGTTCTGGAAATGACGGGACAGCGTTCGATCGAGAAACCCGGATCGCGGAATCTGCGGCGGGCGGTTCTCGACACCGCGGCCGCAGCAACGGGCTCCGAGTATAGCGCGCTTCGCCTTTTCGTCAACCGCGCAAAGCGATACCGTGCAAAGCGAGACGACAACCGACATACGTGCGGCGCCCTCGCCGGCACCCACGCGCCGGAACAGCCCCACGCAGCGCGCGAGCGGTCGAACACGCCCCTCGCAACTCCATTCCCGTTGACACTCCAGCACCCCGGCGGGATACTGAAAGCCGGCCGATGGTTTGCGGCGCACGAAGACCTATGGACGTCGCGACGACTATGCCTGCAGAAACGATTCCGACTCTCTTCCTCAAGGCCGTTGCGGCCTTCGACAAACCGGATGCCTTCCGGCGCAAGTCAGGCGGCATCTACACCGACGTATCGCACAGAGAAGCCCTCGATCTCGTGAAAAAGACGACGTGCGGCCTGCTCGCACTGGGGCTCGTGAAGGGCGACCGAGTCGGGCTCCTCTCCGAGAACCGATTCGAATGGGCGGTGGCCGACCTTGCGATCCTGTCGGCTGGGTGCGTCAACGTTCCGATTTACCCGACTCTGCCGCCGCAGCAGGTCGAGTACATCCTGCGTGACTCGGAGATCCGCGCGGCGTTCGTGTCCGGCCGCACTCAGTTGGACAAGATCGAGGCGGTGCGGACGCGTCTTCCCCATCTTCAGCACGTCTTCTCGTTCGACCGCATCGAGGGCCAGGCGGGCGTTCTGACGCTCGATGAATTGATCCAGCGGGGCGCGGCCTCCGGGGACTCGTCCCTGTTCGAGAAACGCGTCGCGACCGTCGGAGCGGACGACTGGGCGAGCGTGATCTACACCTCGGGAACGACGGGAGATCCCAAGGGAGTCGTGCTGACCCATTCGAACTTCGTCTCGAATGTGATCGGCTGCACGGAAGCACTTCACGTCGACTCCAGCGACTCGTTTCTCTCTTTTCTCCCCTTGAGCCACGCGCTCGAACGGACCGGCGGGTACTACGTACCGCTCTTCAAGGGGGCGACGATTGCCTACGCGGAGAGTTACAACGCGGTTCCCCAGAACCTTCGCGAGGTGCGTCCCACTTTTCTCGTGAGCGTTCCGCGTTTTTTCGAAAGACTTCACTCGCGAATCATGGACGCGGCGACGCGCAGCTCCACGGCGAAGAAGAGAATGTTCTTCTGGGCCGTCGGCATAGGAAAGGCCTGCGCGGAGCCTCAGGGGGAAAGGCGCCGCCGGCCGGGGCTCGCAGTGGAGCGCTGGATCGCGGACAGGCTCGTCTTCAGAAAGCTCCGGGCCGAGACCGGCGGGAGACTCCGCCTCTGCATCTCGGGCGGAGCGCCGCTGCCCCGGGAGATCGCCGAATTCTTCTTCGCCATCGGGCTTCCCCTTCTGGAGGGCTACGGGACGACCGAAGCGTCTCCCGTCCTGGCGGTCAACACGCTCTCCAGCTACAAGATTGGAGCCGTGGGCAAGCCGCTCTCCGGAGTCGAGATCGCCTTCGCCGAAGATGGCGAGATCCTCGCCCGCGGACCCAACATCATGCGCGGATACTTCAACAAACCGGCACTCACCAACGAAGTGCTCCGCGACGGGTGGTACTACACCGGCGACATCGGTCACTTAGACGCAGATGGCTTTCTCGTGATCACCGACCGCAAGAAAGAGCTGATCGTCACTTCAGGCGGAAAAAAGGTAGCTCCTCAGCCGATCGAATGGCTTCTCAAGTCGAGCGACTACATCGCCGAGGCGATGCTCATCGGAGACACGCACAAGTTCGTCTCCGCGATCATCGTACCCCACTTCGAGAATCTCCACGCCTTCGCCGACGCGACCGGGATCACGTACGCATCCGACGCCGAGCTCGTTCGCAACCCGGCGGTCGTGAAAAAGATCAGCGATGAGATCGCGAGCAGAAGCCAGAACCTCGCTGGCTACGAGCGCGTGCGAAAGTTCATCCTGCGGGACAAGAACTTTTCGCTCGAAGACAACGAGCTCACGCCGACCTTCAAAGTCAGACGCAGGGTAGTGGAGAAGAAATACGAGAACGAGATCAACGACCTGTACCGCGAATGACCCCCCGACAGATCGGAACACCGAGAAAACACCCCTCGTCAACAGCGCGGCGGTCAGCCACCCCGCCAAACGAAGGCACAGGTTTTGCCAGCGCTGTCTTGCCGGCGGAGATGAACGAACCGGCGCCGACATGACGCATGAACGATTACATATCCGCGGGCTGGCCTGCACCGCGATTCTCGCCGCCCTCGCGCTGGCGGTCCTCGCCTCGTGTTCCAGCGCGCCAAGGTACCAGGCTCGTCCCGGCGACGCGGGTCCACCCGCACCGAACCGCGACGAGATTGTGCGATTTGCGAAGACGTTCGTCGGAACGCCGTATCGCCTGGGCGGCACCAGCCGCAAAGGTGTCGATTGTTCCGGCCTCGTGATTGCCGTTTACGGCGAGTTCGACATTCGTCTTCCCCGGACGTCGGTCGACCAGAGCCGTATCGGCGATGTCGTGGACCGATCGGGACTCGAGCCGGCAGACCTTCTTTTCTTCAAGACGGCCCGCAGAGACCCCGTCTCCCATGTCGGGATCTACATCGGTGGCGACAAGTTCGTCCACGCATCGACGAGCGAAAGAAGGGTTCGCGTCGATGCGCTCAGCGACGACTACTACAAACGCAGGTTCACCGTGGCTCGGCGCATCGTGGACGGATGAGTGGAAAGACGCGCCATCGAGGCACGCGAACACGATGCGGTTCTCTCGTTTCGCCGGCGCCGCCCTCAAAATCGGGTGCACGACACCGCGTGCGAGGTCGAGATTCGAAATCTCCTTGACACCCCGGTACCGCCCGTGTTCCACTGATTCAGCACGTCCAGAAACTTCTGCAATCGATTTGCTTCTACGGAGATAATCGTGGAAAGTACACAGCGACGGCGTGACGACCCTGTGGATGTATTCATAAACGGATGGGGCCGTATGGGCGCTTTCTGGGGCGTGGGGAAAGTCCAGGCGGAGATACAAGCGCTTCTCTATCTGAGCTCCCGGCCGCTGTGCCTCGACGACATGTCCAGCCGCCTCAAGACGAGCCGGAGCAACATCAGTTTGAATGTCCGTGCCCTTCAGAACCTCGGCGTCGTTCGCAAAGTCATCATCCCCGGCGACAGACGGGACTACTACGCAGCGGAGACCGAACTCGACAAGGTAGTGCGGCGGCTGGCGGCCGCGAAAAAGAGACGGGAGCTCGATCCCGCACTCGACGTCGTTGCACGCACGATACAGGCCGTTCGTGCCCGGCCGCAGGAGGATAGCGGGGCTCCAGGAAACGGAGACGGGGCGCTCGACACGGAACGTCTCGAGCAGCTCATGGGTCTGATGGAGAAGATACGCGACATCCTCGAGACGTTCATTGGCGACAAGACGACGGGCGGCGGATCGCGGGACGCGGTGAAGACCGAAAATACGTAGTGGGTGTATCGACACATGCTGGAAACCCTCAAGAAATACGAAGCGATGAACTCGATCATCGACCGGTGCAACGACCGCGTGCTCGACGTCATACAAGCGAGCACGGTCCGCGAGGCAAAAATAGCGGCGGAGAGTTTCTCGAACGGCGGCAAACGGCTTCGGCCCGCGCTGATGATCCTCTCGTCGCTCGTGGATTCGGGGGGGGCGATCGACTCCGTGGAGTCTCCGATGGTCGATCTTTCGGCGGCCATCGAGCTCGTCCATTTGGCCACGCTTTTCCACGACGACGTCATCGACGACGTCGACCGCCGGCGGTCGCAGGCGAACGCGCGGACGAAGTACGGCAACCATGTCTCGGTCCTCGCGGGGGATTTCGTGCTCACCGAGGCGCTGCTCCTCGTTCAGAAGAGCGGCCTCGCCCACACGATGCCGGAGTTCCTGCGGACGATAAGCGTTCTCGTTCAGGGCGAGAGCCGGGAGACTCTGCACAAGTTCGATTTCGACATCAACGAGGCGATGTACTACGAGATCATCTCCGAGAAGAGTGCGTCCCTTTTCGCCCTGAGCTGCAAGGTCGGCGGACTCGCCCGCCGATCGGAGTACTCCGATCTTCTCGGTCACTTCGGATGGAACCTCGGCATGGCGTTCCAGATGATCGACGACCTCGATGACATGCTCGACCTTCCCCGGGGGATGCTCGACTGCGACCTGAAGAACGGCTATCTCGCGCTCCCGCTGATCCGCGCGCTGGGAAGTCTGCAGGACGGGCATCGTGACAAGCTCATCGAAACGATTCGCACGGGCGGCTTTACCATGGATGACGAGCGCCTGATCATCTCGCTCTGCCGGGACCGCGGCGGGTTCGACGTCGCCGCGCTCGAGATCCAGAAACATCTCGACCGTGCCTCGGAGACGATCGCGCGCCTCGGCGGTGGTGGCGACGCGCGGGACATTCTCGACGCGATTGTTATCGATCTCAGAACGTACTCGGATGCGCAGATGAACGACTTCGCTGCGTTCGCGAAGTCGGGCGCACAGGCCTGACCCACTCGCCACTCTCTCGACCAAAAATCGGTTTCGTGATGGAAAGGAGTATCTGACTTGCCAGCACGGAAGGATCCTGACGAGCGGCTTCACGCCCTCGAGCCCCAATTCGAGAATTGGGAGAAAGTAAAGGACTGCGCCGACCAGTTCATCGACATCATGCTCAACTACCGCCAGAGCGGGCACCCGGGCGGTTCCCGTTCCAAGGTGCACGCGTTCGTCGCCACGCTCCTCGGCGGGTTCATGCGGTGGGACATCCGTCACCCGGAGAAACCCTTTTCGGATCGTTTCATTCTCGTCGCCGGCCACACCGTTCCGCTTATCTATGGCACGTTTCCCGTTTTCTTCGAGGCATTGCGCGCGAAGTACGAGAAAACCCACAACGACCGCTACCTCGTCCCGAATGCGGGAGAACGCGCGCTGTACTGGGAGGATCTCGTTCTTTTCAGACGAAACAAGGGGCTCCCCGGTCACGCCGAAATGGAGGGAAAGACGCTTTTCCTCAAGTTCAACACGGGACCGTCCGCGCACGGGTCCCCTGCCGCAGCCGGGGAGGCGTTCGCTCTTAAACGGGCCGGCGCTGACGGGGTCAAGGTGTTCGCCTTCGAGGGTGAAGGAGGACTCACGCCCGGCGCCGCGCACGAAACGATGAACTCTGCTTGGGGGCTCGGCCTTTCAAACTTGTTTTACGTCGTCGACTGGAACGACTACGGGATCGATTCGCGCAAGTACAGCTCGGTGATCGACAAGACGCCGCGCGAATGGTTCGACGCGCACGGCTGGCGCGTGTGCGCGGCCGAGGATGGGAGCGACTGGAGAACAGTCACGCGTGCGATTGCCGACCTCGTCGAAGGTCCGAATCCCGAAAAGCGTCCGAACGTGATGTATATGAAGACGAGGAAAGGACGCGGCTACCTCAAGTACGATTACGCCTCGCACGGATCGCCCCACAAAATGAACTCGGAACTCTTCTGGCAAACGAAGCTCCCCTTCATGGAGAAGTACGGGGTGCGGTTCGAGGGCTACGGCGAGCCCGCCCCGGAAAACCCCGCCGCGGTCGTCGAACAGGAACGCGCGAATCTGAAGATAGTCGCCGGCGTTATTCGAGCCGACGAAGGACTCGTCGACTACCTGGCCGACAAGCTCGTCTCCATGGGCGAGTCGGTGCCCGACCGGCTTCCCTCCTTCAAGCTCGACACGTCGAGGAACCCCCTCGACGACTCGAGGCTCTGGGATTTCGAGAGCTACCCGAAGGAGATCTACGCCGCTCCCGGAGAGAAAAAACCCAACCGCGCGGCGCTCGAGACGTTCGGATCGTGGGTGAACGCGTGGTGCCGTAAAGAGTACAACCGTCCGCTCTTCATCGCGATGAGCGCCGACCTTGCCGACTCCACGAACATCGCGGGGTTCGCCAAGGACTTCGGCGAGAGCAAGGGATATGGCTGGTACGAGCGCGAATCGAACCCCGAGGGGACGCTCCTCCCGCAGCCGATCACGGAGTTCACGAACGCGGGAATCGCCTCGGGAATCGCCTCGGTGAACTTCAGCGACCGGCCGTTCGACAGCTTCAACGGTTTCCTCGCCGCGTGCTCCACCTACGGATCCTTCTCGTACCTCAAGTACGGACCGATGCGGCTTTTCAGTCAGCTCGCGCAGGACTCTCAGTTGAAGGTCGGTCAGGTCTTATGGGTCGTCGGGCACAGCGGAGTGGAGACCGCCGATGACTCGCGAACTCACTTCGGCGTCTTCTCTCCGGGAGTGACACAGCTTTTCCCCGAAGGCCACGTGATCGACGTCCATCCCTGGGAACATAACGAGGTGCCCGTCGTCATTGCGGCGGCGATGCGTACGGGGGCGCCTATCGTCGCCCTCCATCTCACGCGCCCCCCCATCGCGATCCCCGATCGTCCGGCGCTCGGAATGCCCTCGCATTTCGATTCGGCCAGAGGCGCGTACGTGATCCGGCCGTACAGAGAGGATTTGCCGCGAATGGGAGCGGTCGTCGTCCAGGGAACGTCGACGACGAACAACGTAATCAAGATTCTAAAGAGGCTCGACGACGAGAAGATCAACGTCAAGATCGTCGCGGCAATCAGTCCGCAGCTCTTCGCCCTCCAGGACGAGGATTACAGGAAAACGGTCTACTCCGATTCGGACCGCATGGATGCGATGGCCGTGACCAACCGCGCGAGGCGGCTCATGGCCGATTGGATCGACCTCTCCCTCTCGGGCGGCTACACGCTCAGTTCCGATTGGGACAACCGCTGGCGTACGGGCGGGACGGTCGACGAGGTCGTCGAGGAAGCCCATCTCTCTCCGGATCACGTTTTCGACGGCATACGGCGCTTCGCGAAGGAAAGAGAGAAGCGGCTGGGAAGATTGGCTCACATCGTCCAGGAAATCTGGAAGGCGCGAGGGTAATTCTCCCCGGAAAAGGAATCCTCCGGCGGAGTCATTTGCGATTGCCAGCGAACGGCCGGATTTAATATACTGCGACTGCGACCCGCAACGGCATATGGCTGAGCCACAAACGACACTGCGAGGCGATTCAACGGGGGCCTTTCTGGAGTGAGAGCCTGACACGATGATTGGAGACATTGTCTTTCCCGAACCCCACCACACCGCCGCAGCGGAGGCCATCTTCGGCCTGTTGGAGCCCCGGATCGGCGACAAACGAAGAGCGATCACGATAGCCGGCGAGTCGGGCGCGGGGAAATCGGAAATAGCCCTCGAGCTCGAGCGGCTGCTCACCGGCATCGGGAAGAGATCGGTCATCCTCCAGCAGGACGACTACTTCTTTCTTCCCCCCAGATCGAACGAGGAAAACCGAAGGAAAAACATCAAGAGCGTCGGCCTCTCCGAAGTCAACCTCGTGCTGATGAATGAGCACATCAGGCGGTTCAAGTTTTCGCCGCACGAGAAGATCGAGAAACCGCTCGTGATCTTCGAAGAGAACCGCGTCACGAAGGAAACCCTCATCCCCGCCGAAATCGATCTCTTCATCGCGGAGGGCACCTACACGACGCTCTTGAACCACGCCGATTACCACGTGTTCATCGACCGGACCTACGAAGATACCCGGGCCCACAGAACGGGCAGGGGCCGCGATCCTCTCGACGAGATGTCCGAACGGTTCCTCGAGATCGAACACAGCATCATCTCGAAGCACAAGAGCATCGCCGAGATCGTCGTCAACAAGGACTACTCCGTCGCGTGGGTCGGCAAGTAGATCCCCAACAGCCAGAATAGAGATCACCATGCCGAAAGTCACACGCGTTTGCATGCTGAGCGTTCATGGGTACTTCGACCCCGTTCCCGTTCTCGGCGCCACGGATACGGGCGGCCAGGTGACCTACGTTCTCGAGCTGGCCAAGGCGCTCGCCGAGTTCGGCGTTTCGGTCGACATCTACACCCGGCGCTTCGGCGGGCGATCCGAGATGGATCCCGTGAACCATGACGTGCGCGTGATCCGCATCCCGTGCGGAGGCAACGCGTTCATACGGAAAGAAGATCTTTTCCCCTATCTCGGCGAGTACACCGACGGCATGGCGGAGTACATCGAGAGAAACGGGCTGCGCTACGATCTCATCCACTCGCACTACTGGGACGCGGGCTGTGCAGGAATGGATCTCGCCAAACGGCTGAACCTACCGTTCATCTACACCGCGCATTCCTTGGGAGCCTGGAAAAAAGAACGGATGGGCGGGAACCCGGTCGAGATGGAGAAGCTCTTCAATTTCTCGGAGCGGATCCGCTGGGAGAAGGAGATCTTCCGCCGCGCGACGGCTCAGACGGTGACGACTCTCGACGGAAAGGAATCGTACAAGCGCCTCTACGGTTTCGAGAGCGGCGATCTCGTCGTCATTCCGCCCGGCGTCGACGTCCGGCGGTTCCGTCCGGAACCTTCCGTTCCGGCGCCGGAGATCGGCGTCCCGGAGGATTACATCTTCGCGCTCAGCCGTATCGATTCGAACAAGGGGCTCGACTATCTGATACGGGCGTTCGACCGAGTGCGGCGAACGAGCGCCACCCGCCTTCTCATCGGCGGCGGGTCGCAGGCGCCGAAAACGCACGAGGCCGAAGTGAGGGCGAATCTCGCCCGGCTCGTGGATTCGCTCGGGCTCGAGGAAAAAGTCACGTTCACCGGATACATACCGGACGAACATCTCGACACGTATTACCGCCGCGCCCGAGTGTTCGTTCTCCCGTCGAAGTACGAGCCCTTCGGCATGACCGTGCTCGAAGCGATGGCCTGCGGCACGCCCGTAGTTGCCACCGGTCACGGAGGATTGCGGCACGTTCTCACGAACCGGCGCGACAGCCTCCTCGTCGACCCATCGGACTCCGAGGAACTCGCCTCGGCGATCCTGGAAGTTCTTGACGACAAATCGCTGGCAAGCGAACTGCGCGCCGCGGGACTCGAGCTCGTGAAGACAAAGTACTCTTGGCAAAGCATCGCCCAAGAGACGCTGTCGTTCTACGAGGAATACGCACCGCGGAGAGAATAACTTTGACCCGCGTCCGGGATTCTATTAGATTATGTTTTTCCGGGACCGGCGCGGGAAATCCACGATCTTCCCGCACGGAGGATGGACTGCCGACATTCGACAACACCGCGTCAATCAGTAGCTTCACGGATAACCCCTGCGATAAGGAGGCAACATGAGAGAGACTCTCGTCGTCGCATTGACCGCGTTCGTGGCCGTCGGGCTCGTCATGTCGAGCTTCGGCTCGGGAGCGGCGCAGCAGAAGGCGAACCCTGTCGTCATGATGAAAACGAGTCTGGGAGACATCGCGATTGAGCTCTACCCCGACAAGGCGCCCGAGACGGTCGCCAACTTCATCGGCTACGTCGACAGCAAGTTCTACGACGGACTGATCTTTCACCGTGTGATGTCCAACTTCATGATCCAGGGCGGCGGCTTCAACAAGGACATGGTCAGGAAGGAAACCAAACCCACGATCAAGAACGAGGCGGACAACGGGATCTCTAACATGAGGGGCACGATCGCGATGGCGCGGACGGGAGACCCGCACAGCGCAAGCTCGCAATTCTTCATCAATGTCGTGGACAACCAGCCTCTCGATTTCAAGAGCAAGGCTAACCCGGCGGGTTGGGGCTACTGCGTGTTCGGGAAAGTGATAAGCGGGATGGACGCCGTCGACAAGATTCGCCAAGTCCCGGTGACCAAGAAAGACGTCTACGAAAATGTGCCGGTCGAGCCGGTCGTCATTTTGAACGCCCACAAGGCGACGGCGGACGAAATCCAGGCCCTCAAGGCGAAGAAGAAGTAGCTTCGAGCTCGAACGGCGTTCTTAACGCCTTCGGACGCTGAAACGAAAAACCGCCGGGGAAAACACCCGGCGGTTTTTCGTGGTCGGATCTTCGCGGCGAGAAGGCGCTCTCCCGCGCGCAGAGCGCAAGAGGAATCGACTCACTCCTTCCGACCGATCAAATCGAGAAACCCCTCTTCGTCGATCACACGGACCCCAAGCTTCCTCGCTTTTTCGAGCTTCGAGCCCGCTTTTTCCCCGGCGACGACGCACGTGGTCTTGCTCGACACCGTGTCGGAGGTTTTGCCCCCGCGTCTTTTCACTTCGGCTTCGGCGTCGTCTCTCGCCATACGTGAGAGCGTTCCCGTGAACACGAACACCTCGCCGTCGAAATCCGAGCTTTCCGCGGGCGCGGCGGACTCGCACCGTACGCCGGACTCGAGCAGCCGTTCGATCATTTCGCGGTTGCGCCTGTCGGCGAAGAACCGCGACACCTCTTCGGCAATGACGGGCCCGACCCCGAAGACACCCGAGATTTCATCCTCAGCGGCGTCCCGGAGCGATTCGAGCGCCGGGAAATGTCCGGAGAGGGCGTCGGCGACTGTGACACCCACGTTACGAATGCCCAACGCGAAGACGAGGCGCGTGAGCGTCGACTTCTTCGACCTGTCGATCGCGCCGACGATGTTTTCCGCCGACTTGTCCGCCATGCGCTCGAGAGGCACGAGATCGGCGACGGCGAGCCAGTAGAGGTCGGCTGGGTCCTTCACCAAGCCGGTATCCACGAGCTTCCCGATGAGCTTCTCCCCGAGGCCTTCGATATCCATCGCTTCCCGCGAGGCGAAGTGACGGATCCGCTCCTTCACCTGCGCCGGGCACTCCGCGTTGGGACAGCGCGTCGCCGCCTCGCCTTCCTCGCGAACGACCGGTGTGCCGCACACCGGACACCTCCTGGGCATCCTGAACGGCTTTTCCTCTCCCGTTCTGAGCTCGAGGATAGGAGCGACGACTTCGGGTATCACGTCGCCTGCGCGTCTCACGAACACCCAGTCCCCCACCAGAACGCCCTTCTTCTTGATCTCGTCCTCGTTGTGGAGAGTGGCGTTCGACACCGTGACCCCGCCTACAGCGACCGGCTCGAGCCGCGCGACGGGGGTGAGCGCGCCGGTACGCCCCACTTGTATATCGATGCCGATGATGCGGGTTCGCTCTTCGTGCGGAGGGAACTTCCACGCGATGGCCCAACGCGGCGACCGGGCCCTTTCTCCCGCCTCTTTCTGGACATCGAAGTCGTTGACTTTCACGACGAGGCCGTCGATCTCGTACGGGAGCGACGGCCGTTTCGCGAGGAGTTCTTCGTAGAACGCCTCGACCTCGTCCCGCGTCCGACAGCGTTTGGACTCCTTGTTCGTCGGAAGACCCCAATCCCGGGCCGCCTCGAGGAACTCCCATTGCGAGGCGAAGCGCTCCGCCTCGGGCTTTCGGGACGGCGTCCGAGCCCGGGGCTCCTCCGTTCCCCCGAGACCGTAGGTGATGAACTTGAGGGGACGCGACGCCGTCACTTTCGGATCGAGCTGCTTGAGCGAACCAGCGGCGAGATTGCGCGGATTGGCGTATGCTTTCTCGCCAAGCTCCATCTGCTGTTTGTTGAGCCGCTCGAAATCCTCCTTGTTCATGAACACCTCGCCGCGCACGTTCAGATACGCGGGGATTCCGCTGCCGCGCAGACGGAGCGGGATCGGGCGTACGGTTTTGATGTTCTCCGTGATGTCCTCGCCGTTCACGCCGTCTCCCCGCGTCGCCCCCTGGATGAGAACACCGTCTCGATAGACAAGCTCCACGGCGAGGCCGTCCATCTTGGGTTCGCACACGTAGTCTTCGCCGCCCGCAGCGCCCACTTCACGTACGAGCCGCTCTCTCCACTCGACGAACTCATCCCTGCCCAGGGCGTTTTCGAGCGACAGCATCGGCACGTCGCGCCTGACGACTCTGAAGCCCTCTTGAGGCGCCGCCCCGACCTTCTGCGTCGGCGAATCGCGTGTGACGAGTTCGGGGCGATCGCGTTCGATCTCGACGAGCCGCCGGAAGAGCCGGTCGTACTCCGCATCGGCGACTACCGGGTCGTTCAGCACATAGTACCGGTAATCGTGAAAGCGGATCTCGTCCTTGAGCTTCGAGATTTCCTCTTCGATGGATCGCTTGGCCACCATCCGTCCTCCTCGGAGTCGCAACGAGCATACCAGAACGAATCGCGTGTGTGTAGCCGGTTGCGGGGCAAATTGTGTCTTGTAATCAGCGCGCGATTCTGATAACAAATCTGAAGGACGTCCGACCCTTTCAGACTCGCCGCGGCGACGTACCGGCCATCCAGGGGGGGATGGATTGGGATCGACAACGGTCACTACCGACAGAGAATCTCGAACACCGGGTCCCGGCGGCCAGGAGCGCTCCGTCGGCGAACTCGAGCGTCTCGGCCCCGACGGAAGAGAGGCCCTCGTTCTCGGTGTCGATGCATCGGGATTCGGAGATCTCCCTCTGGACCGACGCGTGTTCGCGTATTACCTCTACCGTGCGGCAATCGCCGGGAACGACATCCTCTACGCCCAGAACCACCGGAACGCTCTCGAAATCAAAAATTTCCTCGAAACGATATTCACCCATTCGGACAGTTTGGCCGGTGAGATCAGGGACGCCCTCCACGAGTACCTCAAACTCGTCTGGATCCATCACGGGTACTACAACCATTATACGCATACGAAGTTCGTTCCTCTGTCGCTCACACCGGACGGACTCCGCGAGGCCATACGATCCGCAATCGACGACGGCGCGAGGATGCCGCTCAGGTCCGGAGAGACGATCGATCAGAAGCTCGCTCGTCTCGATAGGACGATCTTCGACCCGGACTACGAACCCATACAGACGAACCAGTCCGAGGGCGCCGACATCATCGCCACGAGCGCCGTCAATTTCTGGGACCAGGGGATCACGCAGAAAGAAATCGAGGCGCTGCCCGTCGAGTGGCGGCACCGGCTCAACGTGCGCTTCGCCAAGAGGGACGGAGAGATTCTTCCGGAGGTCTACAAGATCGGCGGGCTTTTCAGTCGCGATCTCGAGACGGTGAGCCACTTCCTCAGACTCGCCGAGCGGCTCGCCGAGGGCGAGGACCAGAGGCGGTCGATCGAACAGCTTCTCGAGTTCTACCGTACGGGTGACGAGGAAGCTTTCAGGCGGCACAGCATTTTCTGGCTCGGATCGGATCCGGCGGTCGACTATCTAAACGGGTTCATCGAGCAGTACCGCGACCCGCGTGGCATCATCGGCAGCTTCGAGGCGAACGTGAACTTTCGCGCGGGGGCGTCTGTGGCGGCGCGAATCGCCGAGCACGCCCCCTATTTCGAATCGAAAATGCCGTGGCCCGACAGGTACAAACGGCCGGTGGTGGACACTCCCGTCGCCAAAGTAGTCAACGTGCTCGTCGAGACGGGCGACGCCGGGCCCATTTCGTCCGCCGCGTACAACCTCCCCAACTACAATGACATTAGGAGGGACCACGGGAGCAAAAACGTGATCCTCCTCAACATCGAGGGCACGCAGTCGCAGAGCTTCCTCGAGAAAACGGTCAACGAGTTCTACCTCCCCGAGTACAGGAAAAACGTTTTCGATTTCTTCATCACGAAAGCGCGTCCGCTCCAGGTCTACATGCACGAGATCATAGGACATGGTTCGGGGCAGCCCGATCCGGATCTCGCCGTCGATCCGCGAACCGCCTTGGGACGCGTGTACACGGCACTCGAAGAATGCCGGGCGGACCTCGTTGCTCTCTACCACATGTCGGACCCCAAACTCGTCGAGGTCGGCGCGTTCAGCGCCGAGGAGCAGCCGCGCGTCGTCGAAACGGCGTACATCACGCACACGCAGGGCTGGCTCCTCAGGTACGACCAGGTCGTCGGCATGGAGGTGCGAGAAGCGCATAACAAAGCCGACCAGCTCGCCCTCGTGTATCTCGTCGAAAACGGCGGGGACGCGAGCAGAGATTTCGGTTTGGACGTGATCGAGACCGACGGCAAGATCTACGTCCGAGTCCGGGACGTCTCGAAAGTCCGCGAGGGGATCAGCGAGCTCTTGACGAAGCTCCAGGTGATGAAATCCACTGCCGATTTCAGGGGCGCCGCGGAGCTTTTCGACCGGTTCGGCTCGAGAGTCAATCCGCACTGGCACCGGAACATCGTCGCGCGGCTCGAGGCTCTCAAGGTGCCGAAGATGAAGGCGTTCGTTTTTCCCCGTCTGGAACCCGTCGTCGAAAACCGCGAGATCGTCGACGTCCGCGTTTACCAAGACGAAGACCTCACCACCCAACAACTCCGTTTCAGTAAAATGCAGCGTGTCATCGAAACGATCCCGAAGAATTTTACGCGCCGCGGGGATTGAAAGTGGTTTCGCTCTCCTCTCGCGGGGAGTGAAGGTGGTCTCGCTCTCCTCTCGCGTCATCTTCTGAGCTTCTGTAAACGTCGTGCATTCGCTCGAAAGTCGAGCGAGACCACCTTCACTCCCCGCTCACAGGAGCTTTTCTTCGTGTAAGTAGTTCTGAAGGGCTTTGAGATGCTCCCACGTCACCGTCTTCTTCGTGGGATCCCTCAGGAGAAACGCCGGATTGTACATCACCATGAACTGGATGCCCGGAAAGCGGGGGACGGAGAAGAACTTCCCCGCTTCCTCCCCCATCTTCGTATCGGCCCTGGCGGCATCCACCCACTTGAGCGCCACGGCGCCGAGGAGAAGGATCACCTTCGGCTTCATGACCGAGATCTGCTTCTCGAGGAAAGGAAAGCAGGCGTCCACTTCTTCTTTGGAGGGAGAACGATCCGACTCGGGTTTGCACCGCACGACATTCGTGATGAGGACGTGTTTGTCCGGATCGAGACCGATCGCTCTCAGCATCTTATCGAGGAGTTCGCCCGCTCTCCCGACGAAGGGTTTCCCCACGCGGTCCTCGTTGTCGCCGGGCCGTTCGCTGATGATGAGGATCGGCGCCTCGGGATTTCCCCGGTCGATGACGATGTTCGTCCGGCTGTAGGAGAGCGTACACCGCTGGCAGTTGTACTTAGACAACCTTTCCTTGTACTCGTCGTATGTCGTCGCCGCGAGAATCTGATTGAGCTCGGCATCGAAAAGATCTATCTGCATGATCGCCTCCCGTATGGGATTCGGCGCTTGCCAACAATACATCGAGAGATTAGATTCTCGTCATGATCTTCCATCAAATAGAGGCGGGGGGCGACAGAAATTTTGCGTATCTCGTCGCAGACCGAGAGCACGGCACCGCCGCGCTCCTCGACCCCCCACCCAACACGTCCCTCTATCTCCCTCTCCTCGAGGAACACGGCCTGGAGGTCGCCTACATCATCGCCACGCACGGCCACAGCGATCACACGTGGGGATTGGCCGGGGCGAAGCAGAGAACAGGCGGGCGGACCGTCGCTCACGAAAAGAGTCTCGTTGACGCGGAGATCCGCGTCGGCGACGGTGACACGCTCCCGCTCGGAGCCATGACCCTCACGTTCATCCACACCCCCGGGCACACCGACGATTCGATATGCGTCCTCGCCGGCAAGAAACTCGTGACCGGCGACACGCTTTTCGTGGGCAAAGTCGGCGGCACCGACTACGGATCAGACGCGCTCAAAGAATACGAGAGCCTCCACGACAGACTCATGACGCTCGATGACGACGTCGAGATCTACCCCGGTCATAACTACGGTGTGAAGCCCTCCTCCACGATCGGTCATGAACGCAGAACGAACCCGTTCCTTCTTCGCAATTCGTTCGACTCGTTCCTCGAACTCAAGAAGAACTGGCTCGAATACAAGAAAGCGCACGGGATCCTCTGACGCGCCACCCGCGGCTCTGATGGAGTGCTCTGCAGGGTCGCTGAGAGCCCTGCGCTCCGCTTCGCTCGGCTTTCCACCGCGGGTGGCGCCGATGGGGCCCTCGGGGCACGCATCTTGCAGTTTTGACTCGCCGAAGCCCTCAACCCATTAATTTAAAAACACTTGTAACCGGCGGTGAGATCGATGAACGATCAGTTTTCCTCCATTACGGAAAAAATTCGTGCACTCAAAACGTCCACAGTCTCTCTCCTCGAGACGACACGCGACGGCGGCGTTCCCGCAGACACCCTGCGGCAGAACAAATCGCTCATCGTCGAGGAATATCAAAAGCTTCTGAACGAGGGCGCCAAGCAGCTCTTCAAAGACGACTTCGTCGGCTCCGAAACAGTGATACACGCGGTCGAGGATGCGTACGCCGCGTGGCGGGAGATCGACGCCTCTTTCCGGGAAACGCTCTCGCTCGCGTATGCCGGCACGATTTCGCGGCAGAACCTCCTCATCGACGACGTTCATGCCGAACTCAGGCAGAGGATCGGAGATCCGACGGCCGCGCTCTATACGCGTCTGCACACGCTATGGGCCGATCATCTCGCAGGCCGACCATGGGATGCCCATCTGTCGGCGAGCGTCAAACACGCCGACGCGGATGAACTCAACAAGACCCTCCACTCTCTGGTTCACGGGGATCACCTCGACGTCGAGGACGCTCTTTCGACGATCACCGGGGCGCTCCGCTACGCCTTCGCCGACTACATCGAACACCGCGAAGAACCGCTGGACCTGCTCGAGGAAAGCCTGTGGATGCGGCCAGAGATCGTCCTCATCAACGATTACTGGCAGTACCACCCGCACGTCCGGCTCCTCGATCTCCTCCGCCGCAAGGGCCTGCAGAAATGCTCGGGCGGTTTCGCGAAGGTCCAGGAGTTCTTCTCCGAAAACAACTCCCGCGTGGATAACGGCGCGGGCGAGCGGATCGTGAAAGAAGTCCAGAAAACCCGCCCCGAGGAAAAAGACACGTACCTCAGATGCCTCATGCTCCATCCGAATCACGATGTCCGCCGCTACGCGGTGAGCAACGTCAATCTCGACGGTTTCTGGAAAGTGGCCACGCCCGAGGCCGTACCTCTCATGACCGTTTTGAGCATGCTCGAGAAAGTGGCCGGCTCGAAACAGTACGACGAGAGTTTCCAAAAGGTATTTTTTCACACGATTCACCGGCGTCTTCTTTCCGCGAGCTCGAGACCCGAGGTCCTCTACGCGAGCGGCATCGTCCGCATCCTGACGCAGCTCCCGTTTTTCATGGAGGACCCGTATTTCGAGAAGCTCATGCAGGTCGTCGACTACTTGACGGCCAAAGGAAAGCAGTACGGGATCCAGACGGGGATCCTCGGCGAGTACGTCGAGAAGCTCCGCAAGGAGAAGGGCAAGATCGGCACCCTGCAAACCGATTCGCCGAACATCGCGAACATTCCCGTCGTCGTTCTGCGAAAGCTCGCTCGCGACGGCCACTTCTGGTACGAGCTTTCAACCCACCCGCTGTTCAAGATCGCGCGCGAAACCGTCCATCACATCAACAGCGCGGACCGAGCGCTCCGCGTGGCCAACAACCATGTCGTCAACCAGGATGTCCTCCGCGAGGTTGGACGAAACAGGGGCCTGTTCGCGACTCGCACGGCGAGGCTTGCGCTTCTCAGCAATCCCCGCACACCGCCTGCGGTGTCGCTCGACTATCTCCCGGACCTCAGCCGGCAGGATCAGGACCAGCTTCTGCGCCGATCCACGGTCCATCCGGAGCTGCGCAGGCGTCTTCTCGAACGCGAGCGCGCGTAGGATCTCCAGGAACTTCTTGCGGGCGGAACCCGCCTGGGATACCCTCCTCACTCGAGTTGCGTCCCGGGATGTCCGTCGATCGTTCTTGGCTCCGCTCCACATCATGTCTCGACGCGCTGCACTGTGTCCGATCTCGACCGCCGTCG
The DNA here is from genome assembly GCA_964645735.1 of uncultured bacterium. GTDB lineage: Bacteria > Krumholzibacteriota > Krumholzibacteriia > WVZY01 > WVZY01 > CAZYCB01. Next base: position 38,806 of record CAZYCB010000148.1, read on the forward strand.
TTCTGTTCGCTCACGGCGTTGCTCTTGCGCATGCCGCAGACGGCGGTGAGCCCGCGGCGATCGGCGAGGTTCTTCCCATCTGGTCGACGATTCCCTTCGCGGGAATGCTCCTCTCGATCGCGCTCTTCCCCCTTTTCGCGCCGCACTGGTGGCACCGTCACTTTCCCAAAGTGTCTGCGTTCTGGGGGATCGTCGTCGCGGTACCGCTCATCATCGCATTCAGGAGCGCAGGGCTTACGGAGCTCCTCGGGACGTACATCCACGAGTACATCCCGTTCATCATCCTTCTCTGGGCTCTGTTCACCGTCACGGGCGGCATACACGTCAAGGGGAGGTTGAGCGGATCTCCCGCGCTCAACGTCGCGCTCCTCGCCATCGGGACCGTGATCGCGTCGTTCATGGGAACGACGGGGGCGTCGATGATCCTCATTCGAACGGTGCTCCGGGCGAACGCCTGGCGGAAGTACAAGGCGCACGTCATCGTGTTCTTCATCTTTCTCGTGAGCAACATCGGCGGTCTCTTGACGCCGCTTGGCGATCCGCCACTCTTTCTCGGATTTCTACTCGGCGTCCCTTTCTTCTGGACGTTGAAGCTCCTCCCCATCATGGCGTTCGTCTCGGTGCCGCTCCTGGCGCTTTTTTTCCTCATCGACACACGCTACTACCGGAGGGAGGAAAGACCGAAAACGACCGAAAAAGCGCCGCTTCGTATCGAAGGTGTCCACAATCTCCTTTTTCTCCTCGGCATCGTGGGCGCGGTGCTCATGAGCGGGGTATGGCACGCCGGGCACGTGACGATACTCGGGATCCCCGCGGAGATTCAGGACCTGGCGAGAGACGCGGTCCTCGTTCTCATGGGGATCGGGGCGTACGTCACGACGAAGAAGAGAATTCGAGACGAGAACGAATTCTCGTGGTTTCCGATCAAAGAAGTAGCGATTCTCTTCGCCGGGATTTTCACCACGATCGTCCCGGCGCTGGCGATTCTGCAGGCGGGTGAGAAAGGACAGCTCGGCCCGCTCATGAAGACGCTCGAGACGCCGTCGCACTACTACTGGATCACGGGATCGCTCCCGAGCTTTCTCGACAATGCGCCTTCGTATCTGACCTTTTTCAACTCCCTTCTGGGAAAGTTTTTCACGGGACTACCGCTTCGGGAAGGTGTCCACGGGCTCGTCACCGAGAAGGCGGTGTATCTGGAGGCAATATCCGCGGGGGCCGTTCTCTTCGGAGCCAATACCTACATCGGCAACGCCCCCAATTTTATGGTCCGCTCCATTGCCGAAGAGCAGGGCATCAAGATGCCGAGCTTTTTCGGGTATATGGCCTATTCGCTGCTGATTCTCATCCCGGTGTTTATCCTGACCACATTTATATTCTTTTAGCAGCGCCCGGCTTTTTCCGCGCTGTCCAGGCGCCGCCGGATGCAATAAAAAAAGGGTGTCTCTTCTACGAAGAGGCGCCCTTT
>CAZYCB010000149.1:0-3793 GCA_964645735.1 uncultured bacterium
CACGGCGGGCGTGACGAACGCAGGCAGCGAAGGCCCGATGCGGATGTCCTTGACCCCGAGATGGAGCAGGGTCAGGAGGATGACGACCGCTTTCTGCTCGTACCAGGAGAGGATGAACGAAAGCGGCAGCGAGTTCACGTCAGTCTGGAACGCGCCCGCAAGCGCAACGGCGATCTGGATCGCCGAGTAGGAATCGTTGCACTGCCCTATGTCGAGAAGGCGCGGTATGCCGCCGATGTCGCCGAACTCGAGCTTGTTGAAGCGGTACTTGCCGCAGGCGAGTGTGAGAATGACCGTGTCCTTGGGCGCTTTCTCGGCGAACTCCGTGTAGTAGTTGCGTCCGCTCTTCGCGCCGTCACAGCCGCCGATGAGGAAGAAGTGTTTGATGGCCCCGCTCTTCACCGCGTCCACGACCTTACCGGCCACGCCCAGAACGGCCTCGTGCCCGAAGCCGACCGTGATCAGTTTCTCCTTTTCATCCGCGGCAAAACCGGGAGCCGCAAGCGCGGCTTCGATCACGGGCGCGAACGTGCGGTCCTTGATGTGCCGCACGCCCGGGAAGGCGACCAGGCCGCTCGTGAAGACGCGGTCGGTGTAGTCGTCTTTCGGTTTTTGGATGCAGTTGGTCGTGAACAAAAACGCGCCGGGGAACTTCGGGAACTCGCGAACCTGATCCTGCCAGGCGCCTCCCCAGTTTCCCGCGAGATGTTTGTATTTCCTCAGCTCGGGGTATCCGTGCGCGGGAAGCATCTCCCCGTGCGTGTAGACGTTGATACCCTTCCCCGCTGTTTGCTTGAGCAACTCTTCGAGATCTTTCAGATCGTGGCCGCTCACGAGAATGGCCTTGCCCTTGCGCGCCGTGACGCGGACCTGTGTCGGCGTAGGATGCCCGTAGGCGCTCGTGTTGGCAGTATCGAGGATCTCCATCACCTTGTAGTTGAGTTCGCCGACCTTCAGCGCAAGCGCGAGCAGCCGATCGACCGACGCCTCCTCGGCTGCGAGCCGATCGAGAACTTCGTAAAACGCAGCGTAGACGGCGCGGTCTTCCCGACCGAGGACCGCGGCGTGTTCCGCGTAGGCGGCGGCTCCTTTCACTCCGTAGAGCACCAGCTCCTGGAGCCCCGCGACATCGGGACCGAGGCGCTCGATGCGAGACGTGATGGAGCCTTCGGAAGCTTGCTTCAATAGCGCAGCCCGATGGCTCGCCGGGCGGAAAGCAGCGGGGCCCCCGAGCTTCTCGGGCGATTTCCCTGCTTTCTGGCACGCCGCTTCGTACTGGCCGCGGGCTTTGTCCAGCGCGCGCCCGAGATCCTGGAGCTCCGTCTCGATGCGCTCGGGGTCGAAGTTGACGTTCGTGACCGTGCCGAAAAGCGCCTCGATGATCGACCTGCCGACGGAGTCGTCATGGCTGCCGAGCTGCGCAGAGCGGTGGGCATACATCGCAACGCCCTTCGCGGCGTAGACGACCAGGTCCTGCAGAAGCGATGTCTCCTGGTCCTTGCCGCAGTTTCCGATCGCAACGCAGCCGGTTCCTTTGGTGGTTTGTTCGCATTGGTAGCAGAAGGTATCCATGAACTCTCTCCTTCAACGAAGTGTTGTCTCGGATTTGCCGTAGCCACAGCGGCTCGTCATCATCGCGAGCTATGTCCGATCATTCACGAAAGGGATCGATATAGAGGATCCGACGGTGAAACCCCATTACACACGCCCAGTTGCGCCACCCGACGTTTCAGGTCCGCCCAGCGAGGAAGTCCTTCATAAGCTAAACGCTGGTTCTCCGTTCGGCAAGCCCTTTCAGACGGCAGGCACCACTATCGAAACCATATCCGATGCCTGCGGGCTACGTTCTTTCGATCAACAGCATTCGGGATTTGAGACCCAGACGGCCATTCTCTGCGTCGTGCCAATGGAGCAAGTCGGCGAACAAACCGTTCAGGTCCACCGGCAGGGACATCATCTTCCCGGCGACCGCGCACCCCAGGATCAGGTACTGGGCCACCTTCTCCTTGTTCGAGGCGCCCGAAACCGAAATGAGAGGCGCCCGCGATTCCACGAGCCGGAATCCCGTTTTTGGCAGCTGCCCTTCGAGCTCGGCGATGCAATCGCGACTGCCGGTGTGATCCTTCTGCACTGCCTCCAGCCGATCGTAGAACTCGTTGAAGGTGGCAATTGGCGGGGCCGCCTCGACGAAGTTTTCCCTCGTCGTGTCCAGAAAAAGTACGGCGCTCTTCTCGCACAAAATATCCGGGAGATGTTTCATCAACCGGTCGGGGTCCTTCAAGTGCTGGAGAACGGCACGGAGGATAGCGAAATCGTACCGCCCCTCCGCATACTCGTAGAGGTCCGCATGAACGAAACGGCAATGGCTCAGTCCCCGGGACTGCTCTCTGGCGATCGCCACGAAATCTTCGTTGATGTCCACGCCCGTGTACGACTTGTCGGGAAACTGGCAGGCTACGTGCGCGATCAAGTCCCCGGGGCCGCAGCCCAGATCGAGGACAGTCTTCGCCGCGAGCCATTCCGCCCGGCCACCCAGGTAGTCGAGCGTGGCGCCGACATGGAGCTCGTTCTGCAGTGCGAGAGCCGACCGGTAGATATCGTCGGCGCTGGCGTTCTCCAATCGCTCGATCGCTTCAGCCGGAGACTGCCGTAAGTGGCGGATGGTCAGAAAGGATTTCAGGTTCATGCGCGTGTTCCTCCTGGATGCGAGAGCGTTGCGGTCCCGCCTCTTATTCACCCCGTTCGATCGTCAAAGTGAAGCGCGCATCAACGACGGGGCCGCAAACTCAGCGAACTCGCGGGTCGTCGAGAAACTCGCTACGGTTTCAGGTACGATTTCGCGACGGGCCGCCATTCGCCGCCAGGCGTTACCCAAGCGAGATGCATGTTGTTGCTTCCGCCATTGGGTTCGAAGCTCATGCTGACCGGAACCCAGGTATTCCCCGGGAGAGTCATAGTCTGGCTGTACCCGCCCCCTGTGGTATTCAGGTCCGCCACTACCGTGCCGTTCACAATGATGTCGACTATTCCGTCGACCCAGTAGTAAGAGGTGAACCTGTAGTCCCCCGCGTACGGGACAAACAGCTGCCCCGTCCACGTCACCGACCAACCCATTCCGTCCGCCCAATCGACGGGACTCTCGTCGACCGGCGTACACTCGCCTTGATAATAGTTGTGGTCGGTGCCGGTGCAGGGCGTCCACCACCCGTGGAAGATCGGGCCTTCCACAAGCTGGGCTCCAGTGGAATAGCTGGCCGGCAAGCCGGTCCCGTTTCCCGAGACGATGGTCAGCTCGGCCGTATCGTACGCATCCGGATCTTCGATGCTCGTGGCCTTTACGATGACCACAGCGGGGTTCGGCACGTCTTCCGGCGCTCTGTAGCGCCCCGACACTGTGATCTTCCCGACGGTTGTGCTGTCGCCCCCGGTGATGTCGTTCACGGACCATGTGACGGCGGAACTCGTCGCCCCCGTCGCTGTCGCGACGAAGGTATTGGTCAACCCGACACCCTGGGTCAGCGTTTCCGGTGTGAGCGTCACGACGACGTCACTCGGAGTCGGTTTTTCCCCGTTGTCATCATCCCCACAACCGAAGCTGATAACCGCAACGAGCATGAGAAGAACGGCAAGCGTTTTTGTGCTCATTCTCTTACCCCCCTGGAAGTTGTGCTTGTTCGACGCGACCCTGGTAACTCCGCATCAGATAACGCCTTCGTTCTCGATCGTAGCAGGCGCGCCGGAGCAAGTCCACGAGAACTTGGGGGTTGGAAGCAGAACCGGCACCCCGCAGGCG
>CAZYCB010000150.1:0-3317 GCA_964645735.1 uncultured bacterium
GTTTCCCGCGTCAACAGCGAGGATCATCTCTTTTCCCTCCGTCGCGAAGCAGAGACACTTCCTGCTCGTGGAGCGCCGTGCGTCCGCCTGACGTCTCGACGACGAGGCTTCCGTCGGGCCCAATGCCGACGACCGTCCCCGTCGCTTCCGCGCCGGCTCTCACGAAACGTACCGGTCTCCCGAGAACGGTCAGATTCGACGTGTATCGCGGCGCGAACTTTTCGAAACCCTCCCGGACGAAATCGTCGTACGCCGCCTCGAGCGCACCGAGAACGCGCGCGAGGACCTCCCCACGGTCCCACCGCCGTCCCGTGAGCGAATAGCACGAACACGAGACGTCGCGAACACCTTCAGGCAGCTCCTCGGGCGCTGCGTTCACGTTGATTCCGATTCCCACGACGATGAAGACCGCGAGTTGACCTCTGGAAACGCCTTCGGACAAGATCCCGCAGATCTTCTTGCCCTCGACGACGACGTCATTGGGCCATTTCACGCCCACGCGGCGCCCCGTGATCGCAGCGAGCGTTTCTGCGATGGCCGCCGAGAACACGAGCGTCACCGGCAGAGCCGTGGACGTTTCGATGTCGGGCCGCAGAACGAGGGAAAAGAGAACGTTTCTTCCCGGCGGACTCTCCCACGTCCTGTCCCACCTCCCGCGTCCTCTGGTTTGATAATCGGTAACGACGAGTGCACCGTGCGCTTCTCCCGCTCTCGCCAGATCGGCGGCGACGCGGTTCGTCGAATCCGTCTCGCGAAGATAGTAGATGCGGCGGGCGATCCAGCGCGTTTGCAGCCTCCGCTGGATGCCGCGCGGGAGAAGGTCGTCTTCATACGGCATTGGCGTCAACCTCCAAACTGAGATCCAAGGCGTGAGCCGAGTGTGTGAGCGTGCCTGTGGAGATGTAGTCCACACCGGGGACCGCGTAGCTCCGAACGTTGTCGAGCGTGACCCCCCCGGACACCTCGACGGCGATCGCGTACGCCGGGTTCTCGCGGCGGTACTCGGCGATGATGCGAACGGCGTCGACGACGTCTTGCGGAGTAAAGTTGTCGAGCATCACCCGGCTGACGCGCGCCCCCAGAAGCTCTCGGAGGAACTCGATCGAATCGACTTCCACCTCGACTTCCGCCGGCGGTTTCTTCCTGTCGAGGATGTTCCTCAAGGCGGGCACGCCGCCGACGCCCCGAAGATGGTTCTCCTTGACGAGCACCATGTCGCTCAGATTGAACCTGTGATTCTCTCCCCCTCCCACGCGCACGGCGTACTTCTCCAAACTCCTGAGAAGCGGCGTCGTCTTGCGCGTGTCGAGTATCGTGACGCCTGTGCCGGCGACGCGCTCGACGAACGCGGCGGTCGCCGTTGCCACCCCCGAGAGCCGCTGGAGGAAGTTGAGCGCTGTGCGTTCCGCCGCGAGAATCCCGGCCGCCCGCCCGTGGAGCTCCGCCACGACGTCGCCGATCCTGAGCCGGGCTCCATCGCCCACGCGCGCATGGAAGCGAACCTTCGTATCGGTTTCCTCGAACGCCATGCGGGCCACATCCACGCCGGCGATCACGCCGCGCGCGCGGGCGATCACGGACGCCGATATCTCGCGAAGACCGATCTCGAGATACGACGTCGTCACATCTTTCGCCGCGCCGTCTTCGCGAAGCGCCGCGGCGACGATCCCCCGTACCTCCGCCTCATCGATACGCGGCCGATCACCGCGATCTGCCATGACTCCGCCCTCTCTTTCTCGAAGAATGCCCCTGTTTCTCCACGGCGAGTTGTATGCGGACTTCCTCGAGCCGGTCCCTGAGGCTCGCCGCCTTCTCGAAGTTGAGCGCCTGCGCCTCCCGGACCATTTCCTCCTCGAGCACGCGGGCGAGTTCCTCGGGGGGCATATCCCCGTCGAGGACCACGTCGGCGCCGTCCACTCGTCTCGCGTCGGCGACGGACGTGCTCAGCCTCACCTCGTCGAGGGTCTTGACGATCCCCCTCGGAACGATGCCGTTCGCTTCGTTGTACGCGAGCTGCCGTTCGCGCCTCCTGCTCGTCTCGTCGATCGCGCGGCTCATGGATGCGGTGGTCTCGTCGGCGTAGAAGATCACCTGACCGGACACGTGGCGGGCCGCGCGGCCCGCGGTTTGTATGAGACTCGTCCCGCTCCTCAGGAATCCCTCCTTGTCGGCGTCGCAGACGGCAACGAGAGACACCTCGGGCAAATCGAGGCCCTCGCGCAAAAGATTGATCCCCACGAGGACATCGAACTCGCCGAGACGAAGGCTGCGAAGGATCTCGACGCGCTCGAGGGCCTCGATATCCGAATGAAGATACCGCACGCGGATGTCGAGCGAAGAGAGATAATCGGTGAGCTCCTCGGACATGCGCTTGGTGAGAGTCGTGACGAGAACCCGCTGCTTCTTGCGCACGCGCTTTCTGATCTCGCCAACGAGGTCGTCCACCTGGTTCCCCGCCGGGCGGACGATGATCTCGGGGTCGACGAGCCCCGTGGGACGTATGACCTGTTCGACGACCTCGCCGCCCGTCGTCGAGAGCTCGTAATCTCCGGGCGTCGCGCTCACGTATGTGCACGAGTCGATGATCCCGGTGAACTCCTGGAACCGCAGCGGTCGGTTGTCGAGCGCCGACGGCAGCCTGAAGCCATGCTCCACCAGCGTGAGCTTGCGCGACCGGTCGCCGTTGTACATCCCGTTGAGTTGGGGAACGGTGACGTGAGATTCGTCGAGAAAAATCAGAAACGGCCTCGGGAAATAGTCGATGAGCGTGAGCGGCCGCTCCCCCGGTTTCCTCCCGGAGAGGTGCCGCGAGTAGTTCTCGATCCCCGTGCAGTACCCCATTTCCTCGAGCATCTCGAGATCGTAGCGCGTCCTCGACTCGAGCCTCTGGGCTTCGAGGAGTTTGTTCTCGGCGCGGAGCTCTTCGAGCCTCTCCCCGAGCTCCGCGCGAATCCCCTTGACCGCCTCCCTGAGCAGCGGTTCAGGCGTCACGAAGTGACGGGCGGGAAAGATCGTCACGGAGCGCGCCGTGCGTTTGACCCTGCCCGTGAGCGGATCGGTGACGGAGAGCGACTCGATCTCGTCACCGAAGAGCTCTATCCGCACCGCCTCCTCCTCGTACGCGGGAAGAACCTCCACCATGTCGCCCCGAACGCGGAAGGTGCCCCGGGTAAAGGCGATATCGTTCCTCGTATACTGGATCTCGATCAAATTCTTGAGGAGCGTTTCCCGTTCGATCGCATCGCCCACGCTCAAGGACACCGTCATTTTCTTGAACGCCTCGGGCGAACCCAATCCGTAGATGCACGACACGCTCG
>CAZYCB010000151.1:0-1714 GCA_964645735.1 uncultured bacterium
TCCTTCTGGGCCTGGTGCACGCAGCGGCTCGTTGAACTTGAAAACCGTTTGACGTTCCTTTTTCGCTCCGGAGTTTTCCGTGTCGGTCTGGAATTCGCCCCGTTTAATCATGTCGAGCTTCTCTCTCTCGAGATCGGTCAACCCGGTGTATTCCACGTCCGTGGGGCGAGTCGGTTCGTGTACGACCAGGGGAAGGGGTACTGCCACCGATTCGTGCTCCCAGAACCATGCCCGCCCGTCGAGTATGGAGAGCATCTTCTCTCGCTCGCGTGCGGCAAGCTCCTGCGGCGTCATGTCGGGGCCGACGGTGAAAACCGCCGGTCCTTTGAAAACGCTTGCGTCCGGAGAAGCGGCAGGCGGGTTCTGATCGTTCCCCTGGCCGCTCCATATGATGACCGGCGCGAGGACGAAAGCCACGACCGCCGCTCCGATCGCCCACAGAACAACTCTGTATTTCATAAGAGGCCCCCCTTTCACTGACGAAACACGAACTCCACGGTCTGCACTGCGCCGTCGAGGTTGCAACTTGCTGAACAAACAAAAACGCGGCCGTCCCCGGCCGCGCTCATCGTTCAGCTCCGTGTCGAATTCTTTTTTCCGTGGCCCTCTGACATCACGCTGCATCCATGCCGTTTCGGGCCCTTGGGGTTAGATTCGCGATTATTATATCATATCCGCCCCGGAAACGGATAAAATACGTTGGGCATCGTTCCGTGCCCTGTGCGGGGCGCCGGTCGTCGGATAGGCCGTCGGAATGACACCCCATCGATCTTTCTGCCAGGAGTGACACATGGTCCAATGCCGCAAACCGCGTCTCATCACCATGGTGGCTGTTGCATTCCTCGCTATCGTCGTTTTGTCTTCTCAAAAGCAGGACCGGGCAGATCCCGCCCGGGAAATCATCGGGAAGTATTTCGCCGCGGTCGGTGGAACCGACAGGATCGAAGCGTTGAGCGGCCTCGTCGTCGCGGGCTATTACGGCAACGCCTTTCTCGAGAGAGGCGACAGCATGACGCTCTACCTCGAGAAGCCCCAGTCGCTCCGCAGAGAGACGTACGGCCGCATCGTCACGTACGACGGAGAACACGGATACATGAACACGTTCGGCGAGCTGACCGAAGCCGCGGGCGATAACCTCGTGAGCCTTCGCTACTACTCGGGGTTATTTCACAACGGCTTCAGCCTCCTGAAGTTCGGCGACGCGCTCCGCGACGCCGCGTACCTTGGCGAGAAGCAGCTGGGGCCCCAGCGCGAACACGTGATATCCGTCCCTTACGAGGGCACCGACTACGAGATCCACATTCTGGCGGACGACTTCCTCATCGATAGGATCGTCTTCCCGTTCGGCGACCCTCGGCAAGGCACGCGCATGGTGAACTCTTTCGAGAACTACAAGGAATTCTTCGGCATCCTCATGCCCACGGTGCTCACGTTCGACGTCATCGGCCGCGAAGCGGCCCCGATGAAACTCGAGATCGTGAACGTCGAGAGGCGCGAGGCGCTGCCGGATTCGCTTTTCGAGAAGCCTGATATGCGGGTCGAGGCTCCCACGATCCAAGACGGAATTCTCTCCGGGTTCATCTACGACAAGGTCGAGGGCAACATCCTCACGAACGTCAGGAAAGAACAAATGGAAGCACTCGGGATCGCACCCGGCGAGTTCATGACTTTCGAAGTGGCAGGCAAAACGATGAGCGTCCGCTACGTGGAGAAC
>CAZYCB010000152.1:0-4863 GCA_964645735.1 uncultured bacterium
GTGATCCTCGGATCGGCCCACGCGCAAAGCAAGTCCGCGATGAGCGTGCTGAGAAGGACTATCACCGCCGTCATGAAGGACAGTCCCATCACCGTCGGGTAGTCGCGCGAGAGGACCGCATCGAAGAAGAGCTGCCCGATCCCCGGCCAGCTGAAAATGTACTCGAGTATGACGCTTCCGCTGATGAGCGTCGGCAAAATGATGCCGAAAAGCGTGAGAACCGGTATCAGCGTGTTCTTGAACACGTGACGGTACATCACGTGGGCGTCATCGAGCCCCTTGGCGCGCGCCGTGCGGACGTAATCCTGCCGGATCACTTCGAGCGTCGCCCCGCGAACGAACCGTGACAGGTAGGCGAGCGACCCGTAGGTGAGACAGATCGTCGGGAGAATCATGTGGAGGATCCTGTCCCAGAGGTACGCGAAGAATCCAAGATCGCGCGCGCCGACCGATTCCATTCCGATGAAAGGGAGCACGTGGAGCTTCACGCCGAAAACCATGATGAGCACGACGGCCACCCAGAACTCGGGCAGCGAGTACAGCATGTAGAGAATGGTCCCGCCGATCTTGTCGAAGAGCGAGTACTGCCGGACCGCCGAGTAGAGGCCCAGAGGTATGGCGAGTAGCGCCGCGAGAAAGAGAGAGGCGAGGTTCAAGACGAGCGTCGCGGGGAGCCGCTCCCAGATCTTCGCGATGACCGGCCGGTGGTCGAGGAAGGAGTTCCCGAAGTCCAGCGTGACGAGGCGCTCGAGCCACACGCCGTACCGGACGAGAATTGGCTTGTCGAGCCCGTAGAGCCGGAGCATCTCGTTGTACCCCTCGATGGAGATCCCGCTGCTCATCGCACCCGACTGGATGAGATCGACGGGGTTACCCGGGGCGAGCGAGATGATGAAAAACGTGACGATGGTGATGCCGAGAAGCGTCGGAATCACGTATGCGAGACGCCGGAGCGTGTAAGAGAGCATACACAACCAGAAGGGTTACTTCACCGCCTGCGGGACTTCCTTCTTGATGTACCAATAAGCCGCCCCCGGATAGAAATCGAACGGGCCGTCCGGGGAGAGCACGACGTTGCCGATGCGTTTACTGAACGGCCGCTTCTCGGGGACGGAGTTGATGAAGGTGTACGGTTGATCCTCGTGGATCAGCCGGTGCACGCGGTGATAGATCGCCTGCCGCTTCACCCTGTCGAACTCGACGCGGCCCGCCTCGAGGAGGCTGTCGACCTGCGGGTTGCTGTAGAACGCGTGGTTCAAGCCGAGCGGGGGCACCTGGCTCGAATGGAACGTGTCGTACACGTCGGGGTCGTTTTCGAGCCGCCACGCCAGCGCCGTCGCGTCGTACTCGCCTTTGAACATCTTGTCGAAGAACGTCGCCCCCTCGAGCTGTCGGATGTTGACGATCACTCCGGCCTTCCGGCACTGCTCCTGGAGCAGTTCGGAGTACCTCCGGCCGGTTTCGCTCCCGCTGATGATGAAGAAATCGAACTCGAACCTCGCCCCGTCCTTCTCGCGCACCCCGTCATTGTTGCCGTCGATCCATCCCGTTTCGTCGAGCAGTTTTTTCGCGCCCTCTGGATCGAACGGGACCGGGGCGATCGAGGAATCGTACGCCCACGACTTGATGTAGAAGGGGCCGGTGACGATCTCCGCGTGGCCCGAATAAAGCTCCTTGTTTATCGTTTCGCGGTCGAAGAGCATCGTCATCGCGCGGCGCACGCGCGGATCCTTGAACCACACCGACCGGCAGTTCCACGCGATATAGTTGTACTGGGGCACGTAGTAGAGCGTCTTGTCGAACTTGGCGAGGAAGTCCGGATCGTTGGTCTGCGTTTCCCACTGGATCTGCGTGATGCGCATCTCGTCGAGCTCGCCCGTCTTGAGGGCGTTGAGCGCCGCCGAGCCGTCGGGGATTATCTTGAAAACGATCCTGTCGAGGTACGCCTTCTCCCCGTAGTAGTCGTCGTTCCGAACGAGACCGATCATCTGACCCGTGCGCCACTCCTCGAACTTGAACGGTCCGCTCCCCACAGGAGCACGGTTGGCGGCGTTCTCGTTGAAGTCTCCCGTGCCGTAGATGTGTTGGGGAATGGGGGCGAACTGGGTGAGCGCGTGAAGAGACGGCGCGTACGGCTCCTTCCATTTGAACACGACGGTGAGATCGTCGAGGACCTCGACGCGATCGAGCCTGGAGAACCACGCCTCCTTGTTGACCGCGGCCACGGCGGGATCGAGTATCTTATCCACGGTGAACTTCACGTCTCCCGCGGATATGGGGACGCCGTCGTGCCAGCGAAGCGAATCCCGGAGAGTCACCGTGACGCTCAGATGGTCCTTGCTGACCTCGTAGTCTTTCGCGAGCACGGGGACGATCTCGAGATTCTGGTCGTAGTCGAGAAGACGGTCGTAGAGGTAACGCAGAACGTAGTTCTCGTACGTGGTCGTGTAGAGCACCCAGTTGAGCGTTCTGCAGTCGGCTTCGAGGTGCCGGTATACCGTGCCGCCGCCCGCCGGTTGGACCACCTGGCCCGAGGGGCTCGCTTTCGCCGGCTCCTTCTTATCGCGGGACCCGCACGAGGGGAGCGAGAGGAAACCGACCAGGATGGCCGACGCAGCGATCAGGACACGATTCGAAACACGCATGATTCGTCCTCCTCGACCCACGTCAGTCTGCGTTGGGGCGGCGCACCGCTGCGCCGGCGCTCGTCGTGGGGAACGGCTCATCCGACTATCGAACATCGGCTTTTTTTTGTAAAGCCAAAAGCGGAGGATCGGTCCGGGGCGGAAAGGACAACGTGCGCTCCCTCGTTTCGCGTCGGGGATATGCAGCGCCGCATCGGCGGCGAGGCGAGATTTCGCTTTACGCTCGTTCGTTAGCCCCATAACATCCTTGGGATTCTCCAGCCGGTGTCACCGCCCGTACGTATTCCGATGGCAGGTTCCGTGAAAGCGAACACCGTTGTTACCGTTGTCCACGCGCTCGTGCTGGCCGTCGCTGTCGGCGGGCTCTCCATCCGTGTGCCCGACCGCGCGGCCGAGGACGCTTCCGTCGCGGGCGATCCTCTCGGCGAAGTCCTCCGGCAGGTGTCCGGAGACAGCATCCTCGAAACCGTCAAGTTCCTCTCCCACCAGCGTACGAGAAGAATCGCATCGCAGGGTTCCGCAGCCGCCGTGGCGTTCATTGCGTCGCGGCTGGAGGGGCTGGGAATTACCGCCGAGCGCCACGAGGCAATCGTGCGTGACGGCGCCAACGGTTCCGTCCCCGTCACCAACGTCCTCGCCGACTTGAGCCGCGGTCGCGCGGGGAGGAACTCGCTCATCATTTGCGCGCACTACGACAGCCGCGGGGAGGACCGCGGCGACCTGGCTCCGGGAGCGGATGACAACGCGAGCGGTGTCGCCGTTCTCCTCGAAGCCGCGCGAGTGCTGGCGCGCTCGGGGATCGAACCGCGAGTGACGCTCGTCTTCTTCGGAGGCGAGGAGGACAGCCTTATCGGCTCGAAGGCGTTTGTCGACGAAGTCCTCAGCGAACGCCTGCCGCTTCGAGGAGCGATCAACGTCGACATGGTGGGCTACGACGAGTACGGTCCGCAGGACATCGTCGTCTTCACGAACCCGCAGTCCGTTCCTCTCGCGGCGGAAGTGATAGAAACCGCTCGACGCGCAACGCACCTCGCCGCCGATACGACGATCACGACCTTCGGCAACAGCGACCACGCGTCTTTCTGGCGCGCGGGACAGCAGGCGGTTTCCATCTGGGAAGGGTACGACCACAATCCCTACAACGATACCTCGATGGACAACGCCGCGATGCTGACGCCGGCTTTTCTCGCCGAGGTGGCGAGACTCATCGTGGCGGTGGCGGTCCACCTGGGAGGGACAGGGGAGCTTTCAGGGCAACGGTGAGACCCCTTGTATCGCAATAACTTGCGCGACTCGTCCGGATTTGTGGCACCGTTGGGGGGGGGCGACGGCGCAAGATCCAACTACCAAAAGCGGCGTCGGTATGCTATAATCCCCCCGCAAGCTGGGGGCGGGGGCGCCGTTCCGGTATCCGGAGGGCCCGCGTGTGAAAAAGCGCGGCGGGTCGGAGCGGCGAGAGGGTGGAGTGTCCGCGATTCTCAAACGGTGTGACGCACCGTCGTGTTTCCGATTGCCATGAAAACTCGGTACCTCACCAGCGCTGCGGTACTCCTCGTACTTCTGTCAGCAGCGCATTTCGTCGCGGCGGCGACCGACGTGGGTCTCCTGGTGTACCCGCTCGACCGTGTCGTTTTCCGCTACGCTCCCGCGGCGTACGAGCTTCTGGAACCTGTCGATCCCCAATACGATCCGAGCTACGGTGTCGCGGGCCGCATGCTCTGGAACCGTCTCGAGCAGCGCGTGGCGTACGAGGTCTATCGCGTGCCGGATCTCCTCGGGTTCGAGGCCTCGTCGAGCGGCCGGAGCGAGTTCTTTTCGTCGGCGAACACCGCGTGGATCTGCGTGGACGGTTTTTCGGAATACCCCCGGCAGCTCAACGATATCTACGTCGAATTCATTCCTTACCCCTCGAGTTCGTCGCCGGAGATCTTCGTCAATGGTTCACGGCTCGAAGGATTGCAGTTCGTGATTTCGCGGCTGGTCGTCTCCACACCCGTGGACGATGGCTACTACGCCGATACGGTGTACTTCGGTCTGCGGTGGCTCGGTGCGCACTTCATGCGGATCATCGTCTACGCGGACAAGAACGGCAACCGCGTGTTCGACGGCGATCCGTCCTACAGCATTCTCATGGAGGACCTCACCGTTCCCTCGGAGGCGAAGACATGGGGGAGCATCAAAGCTCTCTACGGCGACGACTGACGTGTCTTTCGGTTCC
>CAZYCB010000153.1:0-2107 GCA_964645735.1 uncultured bacterium
CGCAAAGCCTTGTGCCATGCGGGTCTCGGGCCCTCTCCTGTAGTTTCCCTGTAGCTATTACTACCTGTAGTTCAGCGCCCGGCAACGGTGGACAAGCCGCTGACGCAGCTTGACCACCGCCGACGGGCCGACGAGCGACACTTGAATAAAGACGATCCACCAAGAAGCACGGAGCCGGCATCTCCTAGAATCAGGGATGCACCCTGACAGGGCCCCATGGGCACCGGCATTCCCTGACGTTCTGATCCTCGCCGACGAGTTGACCGTGAAGAGGCATCCCGCCTACACGAGAGGCAAGGAAGGGAATGCGGCCTCAGCCGCCGACTTGGTAGCCGATCTCGTCACTCCCGACTGGGCGAATGCCCTCAAGAAGCTCATCGGCAACAGGCGACCGATCCTGGCCAGCATCCACGCCCAGGAAGCGGCTGGTATCAACGCCATTCCCGAGGCTCTCGCGGACCTGCTGGCGTTGCAGCTGGGGCTGATGACCGACGAGACCATCGTCCAGGTGAACGTCGTGAGCCACACCGGAGCCGGAGGATTCGACAGACTTGCACGGCAAGCCTTGTTCGAGGGCGACGTTCAGGACGGAGCCGACTATCTGATCGTCGACGACTTCATCGGGCAGGGGGGTACCATCGCCAACTTCAGAGGGCACATCGCCGCCGGAGGCGGGCAACCGATCGGAGCCGTTGTCCTCACCGGAAAGCCCTACTCGACCCAGCTGGCCCTATCGGCGGAACAGCTCAACGCGCTACGAGGAAAACATGGCGCACTCGAAGCCTGGTGGACCCAGCGATTCGGATTCGATTTCAGCTACCTCACCGAGTCGGAAGCCCGGTATCTCGTCAAGACCAAGGATGCTCACACGATCCGAAGTCGAATCGCTGAGGCTCAACAAGAAGCAGACGGCGATCCAGGTCAAGGCGACGCTCAGCAGCCGTAACGCCCTGACAGGGCAGTTCGTCCCTGCTCGGGACGCCAGTAGGAGTCCGAGTTCCGTCGTGAAAGAAACGATTCGTCGGGCGTCCCCTAAGCGGTGAGCGCCACGACGGGATCTCTGCAGGTTCAAATCGAGCCCCCGCAACCAACAAGCGGGTTCCGCCTCACAGACGAGTTCGTGTGACCGTCTTACCGGTGCGTCGCGATGTACTCGCGAAGCACTTGGTCCATGCGTGCCTGCCAACCCTCGCCGGTCGACTTGAAGTAGTCGACGACCTCGCGGCTGTACCGAACCGACAGAAGCACTTTGGTAGGAGCCCTTTGCGGGCCTCGCGCACCGAGGCGAGCCTTCGGCTTCGCTGCAGCCCATTCGGCGTCCGTGAACGGAATGTTGTCCGGATCGCTCATCGCAGCGGCGGTGAGCTCCGAGTCTTCAGAAGCCGTCGGGACGTAGGTCCCAGTCTTAAGCTTCGGCATATCGCCTGATCTCCCGAGCATTCGCCTTGCGCAGACTGATGATGCGGCGCTCGTCGCCACGGTCCGTGAAGATGACCACGTAGAGTCGCTGCCCGATATAGCCGATCGCGGCGGAGCGCTCTTCCCCATAGTCGAATCGCTCGTCAGGGAACACCAGCGCGGTCTCCCATTCGAACACCTCGGCTTCTGCCAACGAGACGCCGTGCTTTGCACGGTTCAAGTCGTCTTTGGCTCGATCGAAGCTCAAGTCCACAGGCTGATTGTAGCTACTAAAAAATACGAGTCAACTTATTTGTAGCTACGGTCTGATTGGCCTGTGCCAGTACAGCGAGTTCCTAGAGGACGAACGAGCCGCGAGCGAGCATGACCGGAACAGACCGGCCATGTTCCGGTCTGTTCCGCTGTGTTCTTGGTTGTTCCTCTCCGCTCCCGAAACCGTTCGAAAGAGCCAACGCCGCGTCATGGGAGACCGATCAAACGCGATTGCAGGATAGGCACGTGGTGCCGTTTGTCTTACAGCTCGCTGCGCTGTCGCGAGTCGTAGCTTCTTAGATCAGGATGCGTTCGACCTCGTCGAGGCTGACGCTGTCGTCGCGGCGGTCATAGAGCCCGGTCGTGCGGGCGCTCTCGTGGTTGGCCATGCGCTGGGCGATCTCGAGCTTGCCGCCGTTGCGCAGGTACTCGGTGA
>CAZYCB010000154.1:0-7635 GCA_964645735.1 uncultured bacterium
GCCGAGATCGCGGTCATGGGTCCCAAAGGCGCTGTCGAGATCATCGATCAGACGCTTCTGCCCGGCGAGTACAGGATCCTTCGCATCGCTGAAGTCGAGAATCTCTGCGAGGCGATCACATCGCTTCGTATCCGCGGGGCGCCGGCGCTGGGGGTCGCGGGGGCGTACGGGCTGCTGCTCTCCGTCGAGGAGAAATGGCACGAGCAGGATCGTTACTATTTCGACGAGAATGCAGCCGAGCTCGATGCGTTCCCGAAGATCGTGACGATCGAGGCCGTTCGGGGTGTTCTCGACCACGCGGCCGAAACGATACGCGGCACGCGGCCGACCGCTGTCAATCTCGCCTGGGCGCTCGAAAGAATGGGAGCGGCGTACGGCAAAGCGTGGGGATCCAGCGTCGAGCTTCTTCGCGCCATCCACGCCGAAGCGCGCGCGATACACGGGGAGGACCTCGAGATGTCCCGCGCGATCGGCCGTTGCGGAGCGGAACTGCTCCAAAACGGCGACAGCGTCCTCACGCACTGCAACACCGGCGGACTCGCCACCAGCGGCTACGGGACAGCACTCGGGGTTGTGTTCGCCGCCGTGGAACGCGGAAAGAAAATCCACGTGTACGCGGACGAAACGCGGCCCCTTCTCCAGGGGGCGAGATTGAGCGCGTGGGAGTGCGTCGAAAGGGGCATTCCGGTCACCGTTCTGTGCGACGGTGCTGCGGCATCCCTCATGGGCGAAAAGAGGATCGCGTGCGTCATCGTCGGCGCGGATCGGATCGCCGCCAACGGGGACACGGCGAACAAGATCGGTACGCTCGGTCTCGCCATCGCCGCTCTGAGGCACGGAGTGCCCTTCTACGTCGCAGCGCCGTCCTCCACGATCGATCGGTCGATCGCGAGCGGTGCCGCCATCCCGATCGAGCAGCGCTCCCAAAACGAAGTGAAACGCTTCGCCGGAGTGACCGTGGCCCCCGAAGGCGCGCTTGCGTACAATCCGGCGTTCGATGTCACGCCGCACGATCTCATTGCCGGATTCATCACCGAGAAGGGGATCGTCCGCCCGCCGTTTCGCTTCTAGGACCCCGATGATCGTTACCGGCTTCGAGACTGCGCAGGGGGAAGGCCGATGAAGTACATCCTCGTTCTCATGCTCGTTTCCAGCCTGTTCGCCGCGTGCGGTTCGAACGCGAAAAAGGAGGAAACCGCCATGACCATGCAGATCACGAGCTCGGCCTTCACGGAGGGCCAGCCGATTCCGAAAAAGAACACGTGCGAAGGGGCCGACGTGTCGCCGCCTCTCGCGTGGACCAATGTCCCGGAGGGCGCGAAGAGCCTCGCGCTCATCTGTGACGACCCGGATGCGCCGATGGGAACATGGGTCCACTGGGTGCTCTACAACCTCCCTCCGGACACGAGGACGCTCGGCGAGAACGTTCCGAAGAAACCGGCGCTCGACAACGGCGCGATGCAAGGCACCAGCGATTTCAGACGTCCCGGGTACGGCGGGCCGTGCCCGCCCCCGGGCAAGCCGCATCGGTATTTTTTCAAGCTGTATGCGCTGGACACGGTACTTGCCCTCAAAGACGGAGCCGCGAAGAAGGACGTCGAGAAGGCGATGCAGGGACACGTTCTCGCTGAGGGTCAGCTCATGGGGACGTACAAACGGTAGAGGAGAGTCGGCGTGCGCCGTTCACGGGGGTGCTGCAGTCTCATCGGGCGCCCTTCGCGGGAGCGACCGAGGATCGCCCGCCGCTAGGCGGGAAGCCGAGGGAAGCGGAGCGCAGGGCGCCCGATGAGACTGCAGCACCCCCCTAACGCTACCTGCGGCCGAAGTGCGAGAAGAGCCAGAAGAGAAACGTGAGTACGACGCTGAGCGCGATGGAAGTGGCCAGCGGAAAGTAGAACTGGAAGTTTCCCCGGCGAATGTGGATGTCCCCGGGGAGCCGTCCCACGAAGGGAATGCGATCGGAGAAAAGAAACGCGACACCGATGACGACGAGAAAGACTCCCGCGAGGATGATCGTTTTGCCGATGTGATCGGTCATAGGCGTTCTCCCTTCCGGTGACACGACGGGCCCGGTCAAGGATACGCGATTCTCGCGTGGCGCGCAAAACACGAGAAGCGGGTTCCGAGGTTGGGGGTTGAAAAAGGCGGAGGGGTTGTACTAGAGTTCATTCGCGAAGGCGGCGCTTCGAGGACGACAGGGAGGGTCGCCGAGGCCAAGGAGCCGGTCGGCGTACAGGCGCAAAGCGATATATAATACAATGAGTTGCGGCGGTCGCTTAAGGTGACGCTTCTGGCGCCCGGGCGATCCACTGTCCCTGGGAAGGGCCGGGGCGCGAGACGAAAAAGGATGTGAGACATCATCATGAACTACTGGGCCGAATCCGTTGACACGCTGCGCGAGGCAATGAAGTCCCAGAGACTCTGGCGCGGGTACGTCGTTTCCGATCCCGACACACAGGGGGTGAAGACGAGCCATCCCGTTTTCGAGTCCGTGGCCGAGGCCATCGGTTCGGACACACGGGATTACCGGCGCCACGAAGGGTGTTTCTTCGAGATCGGGCGCGAGAGCGATCATCTGCTGTCCGCGTGCGTCCACTGGACGAAGCGGGGTCAAGCCGCCGGCGGCGTGCGTTTCTGGTCGTACGATACCGTCGAGGGATTCGTGCGGGACGGACTCCGTCTGAGCCGAGGGATGGGTCAGAAGAACGCGCTCGCGGGGCTGTGGTGGGGTGGAGGGAAAGGGGTCGTCGCGCGCAGAAAGGACAAGAATCATCTCGATCCGGCCGTTCGGCGGGCTGTCTATCGAGACTACGGCCGGTTCATGACGGGGCTCGGCGGATGCTACGTGACAGCCGAAGACGCGGGAACGACACCCGATGACATGGCGGTTCTCTACACCATGACGCGACACACGACGTGCATTCCGGAGACCCTCGGCGGGAGCGGCAATCCGAGTGTCCTCACGGCGACCGGCGTCGTCGTCGCGATGGAGGCGGCTCTCGAGCACCAGGGAATGGGGACGCTGGAGGGCAAGGACGTCGTGATGCAGGGATTGGGAAACGTGTCGCTCTATATGATCGGCGATCTCGTCGCGAGAAGGGTGAGAAGGATCGTGGGCGTGGACATCGAGGAATCGACGATCGAACGGGCGAAGCAGAAATACCCGGACGCTCCTCTCGCGCTGCGGTGCGTGGCCCGCGGGGACCTTTCGATCTTCGCCGAGGCGGGCGACGTGCTCGCGCCTAACGCCGTGGGGGCGATGCTCAACCCGAACACGATCCCGCTCATCAAGGCACGAATCGTTTGCGGCGCCGCCAACAACCAGCTCGAAGACCCGAGGCGCGACGCCGAGGCGCTCCGCCAAAGGGGGATTCTCTACGTACCGGATTTTCTCGCGAACCGGATGGGGATCGTGAACGCGGCGAACGAACAGTACGGGAGGATGGATAACGACCCGGCGATCTACGCCCACCTCGACAGGGGAACGCCGTGGGGGATCTACCGGCGGTGCATGGACGTGTTCGCGCGGGCGAAGGCATCGGGCCGCACACCCGCCGACGAAGCGAGCGATCTGGCCGACGAGCTCTCCCAGGAACTCCACCCCATATGGGGCCACCGCGGACTGGAAATCATCAACTACCTGGTGAGGAGCGGTTGGGCGAACGGGGAACCGATACGGTAGGCCGTCGGCCGCCGCGTACGCCGCGGCGGGCGGTCCAACCACGAGGAGCTGAATCGATGAACAGAGTAAAGGGGAAGAAGGTCCTGATCACAGGGGCGAGCTCGGGCATCGGGGAAGCGTGCGCGAGGCGTTTGGCCGCAAGCGGCGCCGATCTGATTCTCACCGCGCGCCGGGAGGACCGACTGCTGCGTTTGAAAGAGAAGCTGGAGGGCGATCACGGCGTGGCGGTTAGGGTGAAGTGTCTGGACGTGAGGGACCGCGCCGCCGTCGAAGCGTTAAGCCGCGAGCTCGAGAGCGAAATCGCCGCGCCCGACGTCCTCGTCAACAATGCAGGACTCGCCAGCGGACTGGGGAAATTCTTCGAAGGCGATTTCGAGGACTGGGACAAGATGATCGCGACGAACATCACCGGCCTTCTCAACGTTTCGCGCTGCATCGTTCCCCTGATGGTCAAGAGAAACGAGGGGCACATCGTGAACATCGGGAGCGTTGCGGGACACATCGTCTATCCCGGCGGGAACGTGTACAACGCGTCGAAGTTCGCCGTCCGCGCCCTCACGCAGGCGATGACCATCGATCTCGTGGGAACGAAGATCCGCGTGTCGAGCATCGACCCCGGTGCCGTGGAGACGGAGTTCGCCACCGTGAGGTATCACGGAGACACGAAGAGGGCGAAGGCGCTCTACAAGGGATACAAGCCGCTCACGGGGGACGACATCGCCGAGGCGGTCTACTTCGTCGTGAATGCGCCGGAACACGTGAACGTTCTCGACATGGTGGTCATGCCGACGGCTCAAAGGAGCCCGTACGTTCTTCACCGCGAGGAGGAGTAGAGAAGATGAGGATCGCGATGGGCTCGGACCACGCGGGGTACGTCTACAAGGAGAAGATCAAGAAGTACCTCGAGGGATTGGGTCACGTGGTGATGGATTTCGGAACCGACTCCGAGGAGTCCACGGACTACCCGGTGTACATCCGGCCCGTGGCGGAGGCGGTGGCGGGCGGAAAGTGCGAGCGCGGCATCGTGCTCGGAGGTTCGGGGAACGGCGAGGCGATGGTGGCCAACCGCGTCAAGGGAGTGCGATGCGCCCTCTGCTGGAACGCCGAGTCGGCCCGTCTCGGACGGGCGCACAACGACGCGAACATGATCTCCCTTGGGCAGCGGATGATGCCCGAGGCGACGGCCATCGAGATCGTCCGCGTGTGGCTCGAGACGCCGTTCGACGGCGGGCGGCATGAAAAACGGATAAGGATGATCGACAATGGGCAGTGACGAGAGACCGGAGCTTGCGAGTCTCAAGAAGAAGGCGGAGGCGTTCGGCGCGTCGTCGTCGAAGCGGCACATCTTCCTCTGCTGCGACCAAACGGATCCGAAATGTTCCGCGCGGGAGGATTCACTCGCCGCGTGGGATTTTCTGAAACGCCGCCTCAAGGAACTCAGACTCTCCGAGAAAGGCGGCGTCTACAGAACGAAGGCGAACTGCCTTCGGATGTGCGAAAGAGGTCCCATCGCCGTCGTCTATCCCGAGGGGGCCTGGTACCATGGCTGCACGCCGGAGGTGCTCGAGCGAATCATCCAGGAGCACCTGATCGGCGGGAACGTCGTCCGCGATAATTTGATCGTCGAGCACCCCCTCTCGGGCGGCGGGCGCGAGGACGAATAGGACGTTTTCTCGATGCTGAAGAACACCTTCTGTCACGCGCCGGGAATCGGACCCCGGATCGAATCGAGACTCTGGTCGAGGGGTTTTCTCTCTTGGGGTGCCGTCCTCGAGAAGTGTCCACGCGGGCTTCCGCCCTCCATGCGATCGTCCCTGCTCACGCATCTCCAGCGGTCCGTCGACGAACTCGAGGGAGGAAACGCCGCTTTCTTCGAGCAGTGCCTACCCCCGAACGAGCAGTGGCGCATGTTCTCCGATTTCCGGGGCCACGCCGCCTATCTCGACATCGAAACGACGGGCCTGCGTCCGGAGTTCAGCACGATCACGACGATCGCCCTCTACGACGGGCGCCGGGTGCGGACGTACGTGTGGGGACGCAACCTCTATGACTTCGTCGTCGACGTCTCGAAATACAAGCTGCTCATCACCTACAACGGAAAGTGTTTCGACATTCCTTTCATAGAGAGATTCTTCGGCACCAAGATCAAAGCGGCTCACATCGATCTCCGTTACGTGTTGAGAAGCCTCGGGTATACCGGCGGGCTCAAGGGGTGCGAGAAGAAGCTCGGTATCGACCGCGGAGATCTCGATGGTGTGGACGGGTACTTTGCCGTGCTCCTCTGGGACGATTACATGGAGAACGGGAACGAGCGGGCCCTCGAGACTCTCCTTGCGTACAACACCGAGGATGTGGTGAATCTCGAGACTCTCATGGTGATAGCGTACAATCTGAGAATCAAGCATACGCCGTTCGCCGCGTCGCACGCCTTCGAGCTGCCCAGTCCTCCGACGCTCCCCTTCGATGCGGACAAGGCCACGATCCAGAGGATCCGGCGGAAGTTCTTTTCGCTCTAGATCATGACGAATACCAACGACGCAGAAGAAGGAAACCTGAAACTGGCGCTCCACATCGAGTGGCTCGACCATTTCCAGACGCGGCGTCAGACGTGGAAAGCACTCGAGATTTCCGCGCTCTGTCTCGCTGCGTTCGTCCTCGCCGGACTGCGGATCGAGAACACCTGGATCGTAACGGTCCTCGGCGGGGTAGTTGTCTGCGGCAGCCTCGCCGGCGCCGTCATGACATGGCATCACAGAAAGGTCCAGGTGAGAAAGTTCACGCACATCGATCGCCTCGAAGATGCGCTCGGAATGCACGCGCCCGGCCTGCTCGATGACGTTCACCCTCCTCGTGAGTTTCGGCTGGCCGATATCGTCGATCCCCGCGAGACGAACACGCCTCTCTTCGTTCTGCGCATGCACCTCGCCATAGCCGCTTTCACGATCGTCTATCTCGTCGGGCGGTGGATCTCCCGCTGATCCGCCCCCAACGGGACGGCAAGCGCCCCGCGTGACTTTCCGACAACTCTTCTTTACAACCGCCGCGTTATCCCCGTAGCCTGAGTACGAGGGAGCCCGCCGGCGCCGCAGCGGCGGATGGGTATCCTCTGGGGGCACGCGTTCCGCTGGCCCCGCACGTCGGCATGCAAGACCCGAACGAGCTGGAGGAGGTTTGTGGCGATGACACGCACGACGATTTTCGGCGTCGCCCTGGCGACATGTGTACTCGTTCTTGCTTCAGGGTGTGCGCCCAAGAAGCAGGTTCAGCGGATCCCCGAGGATTCCGTGACGGATCTATCCGGTTACTGGAACGACACCGACTCGCGGCTCGTGGCCGATGAGATGATCGGCGACTGCCTCGGCGGCGCGTGGAAGACGGACCACATGGCGAAGCTGGGAGAAAAGCCGGTGGTGATCGTGGGCGTTGTGAGGAACAAGACAGACGAGCACATCGCCGTCGAGACGTTCATCGGGGACATCGAACGCGCGATGATCAACGCGGGCGACGTGACCGTGGTGGCGAGCGCAGAGGAGAGAGAGGGGCTTCGCGACGAGCGCGAGGACCAGCAGAAATACTCGTCCGAGGAGACGATGAAGAAGTGGGGACGGGAAGTCGGAGCGGACTACATGCTCGGCGGAATCATCTCATCGATCGCGGACGAGGTCGAGGGAGAGAGGGTCGTGTTCTATCAAGTCGACCTCACGCTTTACGATCTCGAAACGAGCGCCAAAGTGTGGACGGGGCAAAAGAAGATCAAGAAGTACATCGGCAGATCGAAGATGTCGATGTAAAGGGGATCCGTCGAGGCGATGCAGGGCCACGAAGAGAAAGCGGCGATCGTCCGCGCGCTGGCCATCGTCGTGACGGCGTGCGCGATCCATTGCGGCTGTGCTTCGCAGATGGCCCGAAGCCCGTACGTCAAGTCGTACGTGGACGAGCAGAACTTCTCCGCG
>CAZYCB010000155.1:0-2659 GCA_964645735.1 uncultured bacterium
GTCAAGCACGCGCTGATTGAATTCCAGCCAGCTCAGTTCCCGGTTGATGTAGAGGGACGCGTCGAACTGGGAGCTCTGAGAGCCCGGGAGAACGTCGGCGGAACTCGGAAGGCGGTTGCGGCGCTTCCGGGGGATCCGCGATTTCTTGCCGTGGCGGCCCGCCCGTTCCTGGGCGCCGTCGTCAGAATCGCCGGGGTGAGGTCTGTTCGTCTGAATCATTGGCGTTGGCACCGGTCTGCACTGAAATAATGTACAGGAAGGCCGCCACAAATACCAAACGATTCCGCGTCTGACGCTGATCACAGGATGGGCTCCCGGGGTTTGCTTCTGATCACGCGAGCGGATATATTCAAGTTCTGAACGGTTTCACAGGCTTTTTCGCCCCGGAAGCAGCCTCACACCGGGTCACATGCTGACGTGATGGACGCTCATGGTCTGTAAATCCTGCAACGCTGATCTCCCGGACGGTTCCCGGTTCTGCTCCCATTGCGGCACAGCGACGCAGGAAGCCATCGCCGTCGGACGCCCCTCCGTTGACGGCTTCGCCCTCATCCAGAGTTACATCCCCCGCGATCTCGCCCAGAAGATCCTCGACGCAGGAAAACAGATCGAAAGCGAACGCCGCCTTGTCACCGTCGTGTTCGCCGACGTCACAGGGTTCACCGCCCTGTCCGAAAAAATGGACGTCGAGGACGTTTCGATGGTCCTCAACGAGTGTTTCGGCGGCCTCATCTCGGTGATTCTCAAGTACGAGGGGACGATCGACAAGTTCATCGGCGACGGGATCATGGCGATCTTCGGGGCGCCGCTGGCGCACGAGAACGACCCGGAGCGGGCCATCCGGTGCGCGCTGGAAATGCTGGCCGAGATCGAGCGATTCAACCTGCGCAGCGCCGCGATGACACCCATTCCGCTCGGGCTCCATGTCGGACTGCATTCGGGCTGGGTGATCGCCGGAAACGTCGGCAACGACCTCCGGATGAACTATTCGGTCATCGGCGACACCGTCAACCTGGCGGCACGGCTCGTCGAGATCGCTCCACGCAGCGAGATCTACCTCACGGAAGAGACCTACCGCCTCGTGTCGGGCATCGCGTCCGTCGAGAACCCGATGCCGAAGATCTTCAAGGGCAAGACGACTCCCGTCAACGTCTACAAGCTGAAGGGGCTGCTGACCGACGGCGAGATCCGGAAGCAGCTCACGCAGGAGGCGTTCGTCGGGCGGGAGCGTGAGATCCAGGCGATCAAGACCGGGCTGGCGCAGGTCGAGCGCCGTAACCAGGTGCGCCTGTTTATCCGCGGAGAAGCCGGCGTCGGCAAATCGCGGCTCAAGGCGGAGCTGGTGAAGCACGCATACGCGATCGGCATTGCCTGCTTCGAAGGGGCGTGCTCGAGCTTCGAGACGAACACGCCGTACTTCCTCTGGACCTCGCTCCTGAAGAACATCCTGAGGATCACGCCCGACGCGAGCGAGGGCGAGGGAAGGCACCGGCTTCACCAGGCGGTTGCCTCGCTCGGCATGGAAGAGCACGAGCCGTACCTGGGGACGCTGCTCTCGCTCCGGTACGACCAGCTGGCGCAGGTCGACGACACCGTGCGGAAGCAGCGCGTGTTCCAGGCCGTGCGGGCGTTCCTGAGCGCATTCGCGCTTCGCCGGCGCGCGGCGTTCATCCTTGAGGATCTCCACTGGATCGACCGCTTCTCCCAGGAGCTCCTCGAGTACCTCTTCGCGCGCGGGTCATCGGTAGTGCTGTCGATGTTTGTGCTCGTCTTTCGTGACGAGTACGCCCACACGGCGAAAATGCTCGACGGCGGTGAACTCATCGACCTCAACCGCCTGAGCCGCGCGGAGGCTGTCCGGCTCATTGCCCTCAGGCTCGATGCAACCGAGATTCCCCACGCGGTGGAGGATCTGGTTATCCGGCGGACGGAAGGGAACCCCTTCTTCATGCACGAGGTGATCAAAACGCTCCTCGACAAGAAGAAGGTGCAGGTACGGCGAGGGAAGGTCGAGATTCTCGCGGACGACCTCGAGGCGGGAATCCCGGAAACGATCCAGGGGATCATCATGGCCCGGATCGACCGTATTCAGGACAGCATCAAGGACGTCCTCTTCAGCGCGTCCGTGATCGGCAGGGAATTTTCGCGCCCCCTCCTCGAACAAGTGGTCGAGGCGGGGCGGGATCTCCGTCCCTCGCTCCACGAGCTGCGCTCTCTCGAGCTCGTGCTGGAAAAGGACGAAGCGTCGGAATACGACTATCTCTTCAAGCACTTCCTCATTCAGGAGGTGGCGTACAACACCATCCTCATCAACAAGCGGAAAGAACTGCACGCCACCATCGCTCGGGCGATCGAGCTGCTCTACGCCGAGCGGCTGGTGGAGTTCTATGAACTCCTCGCCTTCCACTACGAGAAAGCCGAGCAGTGGGACAAGGCCGCGGAGTTTCTGAGCCGGTCCGGGAACAAGGTGCGCCAGATGTACTCCAACGAGGAGTCGAAGGAGTTCTTCGAACGGCGCGAAGTGGCCGTGAAGAAGCTCTACCAGTCTGCGAGCGCGCGCATGAGCCTCTGGGCCATGCTGAAGGGAATCCTCCCGCCGCTCCTCGCGATGCTCGTTCCCATAGCCACGCTTTTCGGCCTGATCCGCATGGCGGGGAAA
>CAZYCB010000156.1:0-6444 GCA_964645735.1 uncultured bacterium
CGCTCCCTAGGTCAACCTGCTCCCACCGAAGGTCGAGCAGCTCGCCGCGCCGCATGCCCGTGTTGATGGCTACGACGACCACCGGCTTGAAGTGGGGAGCCGCCGCTTCGATGAGCCTCCGTTCTTCGTCCGCAGTGAACACGTGCATCAGCTTCTCGTCGAGCCGGTAGAGAGCCACCTTCCTGAGCGGGTTCTTGTCCAGGAGGCCCCAGTCCACGGCAAGGTTGAAGAGCCTCTTCAGCACGGCGGTATCGCGATTGACCGTGGATTTCGTGACCTGCTCGACCCTGGCGGCTTTGAACCGCTCGACATCCCACGCGGTGACCTCGTCGATTCGCTTCCTCTTGAAGAACGCCCTCGCGAGCTTGAGCGTATCCTCGTCCCGCCTCCACGACCGCTTGCTTTTCTTCGCGTGCCCCAGGTAACGGTCGCTGACGGCGTCGAATGTCGGCGGCCTTCGTTTGACCGGAATCTTGAACCGATCCTGGGCGATCTCGCTCTTGCGGGTCTGCAGCACCTGCCGGGCGAGCGTCAGAGTCGGGCCGATCATCTCTCTATAAAGTGTCCCATTGTGAACGTATGATATGCCATAGGTCACGCTTCCGTTTCGATTCCTTCTAACGTACAGGCCTCGATCCAAGTGGGCGACCTGGCCTGGTTGGAGTGTTTTGAGGTTTCTTTTTGCCACTAGCTCTCCTTCGTGTCTGGGCGGCATTGCGAGCTGAGCCACTCCTCGATTTCGCGTTTGCGGAATCTCAAACCACGGCGCTTGAAAAGACGGATGTGCGGTATCTCCTGGCGTGCAACTAATCGGTAAATCGCGTCTCTCGAGCAGCGCAGATGTTTGGCTACGTCATCTAGCATCCATAGTTGGTGTTCGGGTGGGCGCCCAGCTATGTTATTGCCGGTATTTGTCTTACAGGGCACGTTGCCTCCTCATGAATAGCGCTCTATCAGGCACACAAGTCAACTGATCCGGACGCCCTGTCGTGGCCGAGTTCGGTCGTCTCCCACGCTTTCGGCCCCTGCGGGCGAACGCCGGAGTCCACGTCCAAGGAGCCCGAGGAACGTCGTTTCAGTTGGAACGACGCCCGTGCTTAGAAAAGGGCCCTTCTCTCATATACCGGAACGAGATGAGATCTGACGGATCATTAGGCTTTAGTAGCCAGCGACAGACGATGTTGGGCTTGGGCGAGTCCAAGGGTATTCATGTTGTCCACAAAAAACACATCTTGTTAGGGAGTTTTCGCTTGAACGTAGCAAGAGGTCTGCATAGTATTCCAGCGCTCAGAAAGAGCGCGATATTGCAAGAAGGAGGCAGATCATCCGACGCCGCAAGACTAATCCACAACAAAGGCGCCACACCGGCTCGGCGGCTGCGGCAGGGCGATGTTATTGTGAGCTCTACGGCACAAGTCGTGTTTGGAATATATGGGCTGTCGTGGCGCGGGCCGTGAATGAGAGAGACTACGGACCACTTGAAGAAATGCGTCGCGCCCAAGAGCACGCAGTGCGAAGTGTGGTTGGCGATGTCCCTGCGGGTGTGGAGTGCGCGGCGTTCAACGCGCTCGTCGAGAAACCGGGTGAAGTAAGTCCTTATATGGGGATACGGCAACGCTTCATGAACGGACAGACACGAGGGGATATCGAGAGGCTTATACTCGAAGAGACGAGGAAAAAAACAAGGAAGACGTAACTCAAACTAACCAGCAACGGCCGGACGGGATACTACAACAAGTGTAGGCCTCTGTCCCTCCGGTCGGGAGTGTGCCGCCTCTTTTAATGAGGCGTGACGTCACCCCGTTGAGAGGCTGAGCGGAAGCTCAGCATGTCTCAGCGGGGCGTTTTATTTGACGCTCAGGACGATCAGCCTAGTCGGTACGCAGCGAATCTGATCAAGAAGAAGGCCTGGGAACTCGTCGGAAAATACGGGTTCACGGTCGCTGACCGAGAGGATATCGAGCAGGAGCTGTGGAAGGATCTTATTGAGAGGCAAACTAGGTTCGATCCGGAAAGGGGGGCAGAGACTACGTTCATCGCGACCGTCGTGAACAACGGGGTGGCGTCGCTCATAGAACACCGCGGGGCGGCGAAACGCGACTACCGAACCCGTGTGTGTTCGCTGGATGAAGAGGTTGGTTTTGGCGACGAGACGGGTTCATTGCGTCATGGGACAGTGGACAAAGAAGCCTATCTGAAAGCGACGGGAGGTTTATCACGAACCGACCTGGAGCACCGAGATCTTCGTATCGACGTCCGTCGGGCTATAAAGTGCCTCCCGCCGGAGCTCCGGAAGATCGCTCAACTGCTGTTCGAGATGAATGTCAGTGAAGTTGCCAGCTATACCGGAATCCCGCGCACGACAATCCACGATAAATGCAAGGCCATAGGTCGGCTTTTCCGAGAACGGGGTGTCGACCGTTGGGTGAAATAAATCCCCGTCACATTTGGAAGTTCTCCGGTAGATAACCACTAGTGAGACCGGCGTGCTTCCGGGGTGGGTACGAACTGTCCTGCTCTCACCAAGGAGGGACGAAACCGAATGGCCAGGGATATCTACGAGTACCGCTTCGTGGGTACCACTCCGATGCGGGATGTCAGAGACACTCTTCTGTTGTCCGTCATCGCCGCAGAGGCCCTGCACGGGCGTTCGGAGGTGAATTTGGACGCCAAGTTCCGTCTGGATGAAAAGCGGCGGATCTGCGAGGTCGGCGCCGACAACCCGGTGGGACAGGACATCGCGAAGATTTTCACTGGCCTTCTCACGAAGGAATTCGGCGAGGGCGCTTTCAAGGTGGCGTGCGTTTCCAGGAAGGAATAGAGCATGGAAATAGGTAAAGCAGCGGTCGGTGATTCTCAACAGAATAGACCTGGAAAAGATGTTCAAGGTCCTTCCCCGTTCGCAAAAGCCGCTACTCAGGACAAACGACTGAAGGTCTTCCTTTGGGGTGACTCTGGGGTCGGAAAAACAACCCTCGCGCTCCAGTTTCCGAAACCCGTCGTTCTCGACCTCGAAGGCGGTACGGATCTCTACGGAGACTCCTTCGAATTCGACGTTCGCCACGTCACGACCGCGGACGAGGTCATGCGTGCGGTGCAGTGGTTGCTCGAAAACGATCACCCCTACCGAACACTCGTCATTGACCCGATCACCGTGTACTGGGACGCGCTTCAGGCCAAGTGGTCGGACATCTTTCTTCGGAGAAACAAGGGATCCA
Source organism: uncultured bacterium (assembly GCA_964645735.1). Taxonomy (GTDB): domain Bacteria; phylum Krumholzibacteriota; class Krumholzibacteriia; order WVZY01; family WVZY01; genus CAZYCB01. The sequence goes on from CAZYCB010000156.1 coordinate 3,219, forward strand.
AGGGATACAGATTCGAGTTTTACGACCTACAGCCCCGCGACTGGATGACGATCAAGGGGGAGTTCAAAGACTTCATCCGAAAGCTCCTCGCGGTGGATATGAACGTGATTGTGACCGCCCGGCAGAAGGTCCAGTACGCCGACGGCGCGTTCATGAAAGCCATCGGCGAGACCTTTGACGGGGAGAAGTCGCTCCCGTACCTCTTTGATGTCGTCCTTCGTCTCTACCGCGGGGATAAGGGCGAGTTCCTCGCCGAGGCCCTGAAAGATCGGACGAACAGGCTCCCGAAAAGCCCCTTCAAGCTCACCTACGCCTTGTTCGAGACCACGTATCACGACATCCTGACCCGTCCTGCGCGCTCGAAGCAGGGCGCAACGGACGAGCAGAAAACCGCGATTCGTGAGTACGTGGCTCGGTTCGGTCTCACGCCGGAGCAAGTTACGAGAACCGTAGCGGACTATGGCGCGACAGGGGTCGACGATCTCGACGAAGAGTCGGCCCGGAAGATCATTAGCAGAATGGAAGTGGCATGGTCCGCAGAACACCCATCCCAACCGGGAGAAAGGAGGCCCGCTGATGCCCAGGATTAATTTCAGCAAAATCGAAGATGTCCAGGATTTCACGCCGCTACCCAAGGGGTCGTACCCCTGCGAAGTCGTCAAAGTCGAGGAGCAGCGAACCCAGCGCGGCGATGAGATGTGGAGGCTCTCGCTCGCGATCACCCAAGGTGAGTACAAAGGGCGGTACGTCTTTGACAACCTCGTGTTCAGCGAAAAAGGTCAAAAACGTGTGAAGCACCTGTGCAACGCCCTCGGCCTCGACGTTTCCAACGACGTCGATCTCACTTCCGACATGCTCCTCGGTCGTATGTGTAACGTCGATGTCGACGTCGAAGACTATGAGGACGGCGAAGGCAGAACGAGAACGTGTAACTGTGTCCCGTTCGCGGGGTATTCGCCGTCTGACGACACGAGCGTCTAGCACGGCAATCGCGAGTGAATGCCCTAACGACTCGGGTGCCATATAGACACGTAGTGTATCCCCTCAAGGGGATCGGAGGCCAGTCCGTATGAGTGACGCGTTAGAGACGTGGCGGCGATACAGACAAGCCGTTCTCGACAAAATCAGCGACTACTCGCTGGTTTTTGAAGGTCTCGAAACACCGCGTCCATCAGGGGATGGGTGGATGACCACCCGTTGCCCCTTTCACGTGGACACCAATCCGTCGTTCGCGTTCAACCGGAATACGGGGTGTTGGTGTTGCTTCGCGGGCTGCGGCAAAGGGGGCCCGCTCGACTACCTCATGCACACGACGGGCATGAAGTTCAAAGACACGCTCCTTGGGCTGGGTGATCGTCTCGACGTCCCACGCCCTTTTTCGGGAATCACGGACCGGCCTCCGATCGACGAGAGCAACGTCAAGCAGTGGGTCAGATGCCTCTTTGCGAATGCCGAACTCTTGCAATGGCTTCGAGAGAAACGGGACCTCTCAGACGATACGATCCGTAGGTATGAGATCGGATGGGACGCAAAACGGGGCCGGTACACGATCCCTGTTCGAGACGAGCAGGGTGGCGTCGTGAATGTCCGCCTCTACAACGCCGAGAAAGACCCCAAGATGATGAACTACACGGAGGGGGATCACAAGTACGGCTCGCCGCCTCGCCTCTACGGTGTCGATGAGTTCGTCCGGCACAACGGGAACCAGGTCATCGTGTGTGAGGGCGAATGGGATCGCCTGTTACTCCAGCAGGAGGGATTCATGGCGGTGACGGGAACCCACGGGGCTTCTGTGTTTCGTCCGGACTGGCTTCCGCACTTCAAGGGTAAGAATGTGGTCGTTCTCTACGACTGCGACCCCGAGGGTCGGGCCGCAGTTCAGAAGACGGTGCTGCCGGCCCTCCGAATTGCCCAAGCAGCGTCGGTCAAGAACGTGGTGCTTCCGCTCACGGGAAGCAAAGACGATAAGGATGTCACGGACTTCTTGCACAAGCGAGGGTTCTCGGCAGAGGAACTTCAGAAACTCATCGACGAGACGCCCCCACATACGTACGAGGAGGCGGAGACGTCCGAACAAATCGTCGAGCTTAGCTCCTTTACCGAGATCGAACGCAGAGACCTCATCGATAAGAAGGTTCGCTGCGGGATCACGATATGCGGCGAGACCTCGGAAGCCTTTCATGCGGTGGAGTCCTTTCGCATCACCCACTGTCCACGGATGCAAAAGGGTGGGTGCTACGAATGCCGGGGCGTGGTGACTCCGGAGGTCATCCCGAGAGGGTCGCAAGAATACGTTGGTTCCTGCATGTCGGCCAATGTCCAGGTTGTCTCGATGCTTCGACACTACGCCTGCAAGCATGGCAACAAGCCGATGATCGAGATCGTGTCGAAAACGACCGTGAAGGAGTTTTTCTGTCATCAGCGTGTGAACCGGATCACACAAACCCGTGACGAGGGGGGTAACGTCACCCACGTGGCCGACGGCAAACGACAAGAACTCGTGGAGAAGCGCGTCTACTATCTCTCGAGCGACCACCCGAAGCCCGGTGATTACGTGGCGACCGGCTGGGTGAAAACGCACCCCAAAACGCAGCAAGTGACCTTTCTGATCGAGCATCTCGAACCGCTGGAAGATGATTTCGAGTCGTTTGATGTCGAAGCCAACGTCCATCACCTCCGCGCGCTTCAGGCGCTCTCCTATGAGGAGATCATCCACGATCTCGAAACGCACGTCACCGGAATCTACGAGCGCGATGCGATCTTGACCGCGATACTGCTCACGTACTGCTCGCCACGGTGGGTCCGTTTCAACCGGGACATCGTACGAGGTTGGCTTGTCACGGTCATCCTCGGGGACTCGGGAACGGGAAAGACGCAAACCCACCAACGGATCGCGGAGTTCGTGAATATCGGAGATTGCCTCTCCGGACTCACGAGTTCACGGACGGGCCTCGCCTATGCGCTTGTCGAATACCCCCAAAAAGGGTGGCAGGTGCGGGTCGGACGGTACCCCGCAAACTCCCGAAAAATCCTCACGGTTGACGAAGCCCAATTCATACCCGACTGGCAGATGCGGACGATCTCGAAAGCGATGGAGGAAGGTTTTCTCCAGATCGACCGGGTACAGTCCAGAGGCTATGAGAGCCAAACGCGGCTCGTCATGCTTGCCAACCCCAAGCAGGATGCCATCATGGATACCTTCACGTTTGGGTGCGAGGCGCTCGGG
>CAZYCB010000157.1:0-3746 GCA_964645735.1 uncultured bacterium
ACGCAAAGCGGGGGACGTTGCAATAGCAAGGTGGGGGTGGGTGCGCTGGAGGGTCGTCTCTCACCCTGCGCTCCGCTTCCCTCGGCTTCCCGCTCGCGGGTGGCGGCCACGGGCGCCCGCGCCCGCGCGCAGCGCTTGCGAGCACGGCCGCGGGCGGATGGCCGACAGGACCCGCGGCGGGCGATCCTCGGTCGCTCCCGCGAAGGGTTCGCGACGACCCTCCAGCGCACGACACGCGTAGCCGAGCCTAGAACGCCGGGCCGATGAAGAACGTGAAGTGGTTCGCGTACACCTCGCGCATGTCGGTCTGCCACGCGAGCTGGAAGTTGAGAAGAAAATACGCCATGTAGAAATGGACTCCGAAGCCGAAGTCCCCGCGCACGTCGTCGAATACCACGCTGTTTCCACCCTTGAACGGAGTGATGTCGCCCTTCGTCCACGCCGCGCCCACGTCGAAGAACACCTTTCCGCCGATGTTCCCCAGTCCCCAGCGACCCGGCCATCCGACGATCAGCGCGTCAACCAGAGGAAACCGGTACTCCACGGTAGCGACCGCCATTCGCGAGCCGTCGAACGCGAGGTAGTCGTATCCGCGCAGGGTCGACGGCCCGCCGATGTAGAACGTTCTCGAATCCCTTCCCTCGCTCCCCGCGAAGGCCACCCGGAACGCGACGGAGTTGCGGTAGTAGAGCCTCTTGTATTTGCGGTAATCGAGGTACAAGGTCGATCGCGACACGTCCTCCTCCGAGAACCCGATTCCCTGAGAGAAATCGATCATCCACCTCGAACCTTCCACCGGACCGAAGAGGTCGTAGAATGACGCGTCGTGGACGTACGATACGCTCGGTTCGAAGAGACGCCGGGTCGATTCCGCCGTCTGCTCGTAGTAAATCTCCTCCGATGAACCGTCCCTGACTTGCTCGAAGAACTGCCGCTCGGAAACGAAAGCCTGAAGCTCGAAGTCCAACCTGTCGAACGTGCTGAACGGCACGCTGATGAGGCCGTACAGTCCGTAGTTCCTCTCGGCGAAAAGTCTGAAATCCTCGAACGATTCTCCGATCGTGGACATGGGGCTGTCGAGAAAGCTCCGGTACTGAAAAATGCCGATTCCGTAATTGACTCTGCGTTTGAGGTAGAAGTACGAGGCGAAGATGTCCGAGTCCGCGATATCGCTCTGAATGTTGAACGAGAAAACCATTCGGTGATCGCCGAGCATGTCGCTCAGCGCGATCGTGTTCGCCAGACCGAAGCCGTACCCCGTCGCGAAGTAAAGGCCCCCGCTTCCCACATAATCCGGCGCGAGCTTGAGCCTGTAGTTGGCTACCGTGGCTCCCTTCGTGACCGGTTCGGTGGAAGGAACGGAGCGTTGGATCCCCTCGACCGGTCTGCCGGGCTTCGGCGGCCCGTTACCCGCCTTTGCAAGGTCCCCACCAGGCGGCACAGGCTCTTCCGAGCGCTGGATGTCGGTGGCGATTTCCTCGGGGACACGCGCTTCGACGTCGAAGATCAAGGCCGAGTCGGCGTCGGTCACCGAAAACACCGCCTGCGTCACGGAAAGCGCCTCGTCGGCCTCCGCCGTCGGCCGATCGGCTTTCTTCTGGTTCAACTTCGCCCGCTCGAAGATCGCCGCAAGAGGGATATCCGGGCCGAAGGTGCCCTCGAGAGCGGAAACGGCGTCCCTTCCCGTGGCGCCCGCGCCGGACTCCGCACCGGCAACGACCGGATCAGCCGCGTACCTTTGCTTGAGAAGACTCGCGAGATCGTCCGCGATGAACACATCGTATCCGCCCTCGATGAACGCGGTGAAACTCAGTCTGTTGTTCGCTTCGTTCACATCGGGCGTAAAAATGCCCCCAAGCACATCGGTGACCCGGTAATACGTTCCTTTCTCGAAATCGGCGACATAAAGGTTGCTCACTCCCGTCAGGTCGGACACAAAAACCATCTTCCGGCCGCCGTCCATGATCACGGGGCTGTCATCGTCCCCGGGAGTCTCGATGAGGGGCCGCGAGACTCCTGTTTCCACGTCGATCTCGTAAATATCGCGGCTCAATTCCTGTTTCACGTTGCCGTACGCCAGAAAATCCATCTCGTTGAGTTCGCGTTTCGCCTCGGCATTCATGGAGAGCGGCACCGGAATGGTCATTTCGGGAAAATGCGTGTACGCGATCCGCTTTCCGTCGGGAAAGAAGTGGGGACCCAGCTGGTCGGCGGCGTCGTTCGTGAGCCTTCGCGTTTTGCCCGTCTGGACGTTCACGAGGACGAGATCCGTCTGGCCGCCGAAATTCCCGGTGACGCAAATCACGTCGCCTTTCGGCGACCAGGCGGGAGACTTCAACTCGTCGCAATTCGTCTTGATCCGTTTCGTGACTTTTCCGTTCTCGGAATCGACGACATAGAGAACGTCCTGGCCCTTCGACTTCGCGACGAAGGTGAGGGACTTCCCGTCCGGACTGAATGAGATGCTGCTCGAGAAGAAGTGCAGCGATTCGAAAGCGCTCGACTTGTAGCCGCTCACGAGCTTCTTCAGTATCTTGTTGTCGACCGTCGACATGATGAAGATCGACATGAACCCGTCGCGATCGGAGAAATAGGCAATCTTCTCGCCGTCCGCCGACATCACCGCTTTCGTGTTGTAGTATGTACGATCCTTCCGGTGGTTGGTCAGCCGCCGCCCGAGGTCGTCCGCCTCGGCCTTCTCGCCATACATCGGCCAGTAGTGTTTGCGCAGCGACTTCTTCCACCGCGCGCTGAACTCGCGGAGGTCGAGTCCGAGAGTCCTTTCGAGAGCAGCGTCCCCGCTTCGCGTCGAGCCGAGGGCAAACAGGAGTTCCAAGACCTTCTCCTTGCCGTACGTGTCTTCCACGTAGTTCAGCGCGGATTGGCCCGCTTTGTACACCATGAAGCCGCTAACGTAGTCGAGATCTTCGAGATATTCGTGGATCACTGCGTCGCGTATGAACATGTCCGACTCAGGATCCCAACCCGTCGAGAGGTACTCCGCGACGCCCTCGGCGATCCAAAGCGGCAGATTGAAAAGGTAGTTTTGCGAAAACACACTGTCGAGAAGCTTGTTGTACACGATTTGAAAGGTGAACACGTGAGCGAGCTCGTGAATCGCCGTGTGAGCGAACTCATCGTACGAGCCGGTGAACGGAAGGACGATTCGTTTCCTCGAGGGTTCGGCGAAGGCCTGGACACCCTCGGGCAGAAGCGTGTCGGCAATGTTGTTCTCGAGGAAATCGTTGTGGGCGCCGTACAGCATGACAGGGACCCTCCAAGGGAGCGACTCCTGGAGCTTCTCGGAGAGCATCCTGTACCCGTCCTCCATGATGAGGGCCGCTCTCACCACGAAGGCCTCGGACCCCTGATAGAAATAAAACTCGAAGTGCGGCGTCGTGAGCACCTGCCACTTCAGGTTCTTGTGTTGGATCTTATTGCGGCCGAACTGCGCCCCGGCGGGCGCAGCGGCGCAAATGGCGAGACAAGCCACGACGGCGATCGCCCATATGCGGTTCCGGATACCCACGTCGCGTTCCTCGCAGCAACCGGCATGCTTCCGCCGGCCTTCCACTCGTGCCCCGCCCGGTTCTCCACGCTAATAATAAGTTATGACGCCGCAGGGGCGTTCTCAAGCCCAAAACCCTGACCTGCGGGGAGGAAGGAGCCGGCAGGCCCTTCGCGGGAGCGACCGAGGATCGCCCGCCCCCAGGCGGGAAGCCGAGGGAAGCGGAGCGCAGGGCCTG
>CAZYCB010000158.1:0-2546 GCA_964645735.1 uncultured bacterium
CATGTGATGCCGAGTTCGTGACGATGCGCGGAGGGAAGATCTATCGCGCCTCGCGCGGCCGCACGGATCGTAGAAAGGGGTGGTCCTTGAGAGACTTCGATGTGATCGTTATCGGAAGCGGGCCGGGAGGGTACGTCGCGGCGATCCGATCCGGCATCCTCGGTCTCAAGACCGCGCTCGTCGAGAAAGACGCCTTTCTCGGAGGAACGTGCCTTCACCGCGGGTGCATCCCCACGAAGGCGCTCCTTCATACGGCTCATCTGTACGACGAACTCAAGCACGCCTCCGACTACGGTCTGAAAGCGTCGTCTATCGGTGTCGACCTTCCCAAAGTTCACAAGCGCAAGACCGCCATCGTGAACAGACTTTCCAAGGGAATCGAATTCCTCGTGAAGAAACGGAAGGTCGAAGTCTTCACGGGGATGGGGAGTCTCGTCGACGCGAAAACCGTCCGCGTCGCGAAAGAGACCGGCGAAGAGATGCTCCGAGGCAAGCACATCATACTCGCCACCGGTTCGATACCCGCCGACCTTCCCCATATCAAGACCGACAACGCAACGATTCTCGACAGCGACGGCGCGCTCGTACTCGAGGCCACGCCGGGATCGATGGCGGTGATCGGAGCCGGGGCTGTGGGAGTAGAGTTCGCGTCACTCTTCAATTCGTTCGGCGCCGAGGTGACGATCGTCGAACTTCTGCCGAGGGCCGTGCCTCTCGAGGACGAGGAGATATCCGCAGCCCTCGAGAAGGCGTTTCTCAAGCGGGGCATCCGGATCATGACGTCGAGCCAGGTGAAAGCCGTGACCAAGAACCAGGCCGGCGCCGTCTTGACCGTCGAGGGGAAGGGAGAAACGACACAGCTCCAGGTGGAGAAGGTGCTCCTCTCCGTCGGCCGAAAACCCCTCACCCGGGACATCGGGCTGGAATCGGCGGGAGTCCAGGCCGACGAAAAAGGCTACGTCCGTGTCGACGAATTCATGCAAACGAACGTGAAGGGCGTGTACGCGATCGGAGATATCGTGAGAACGCCGTGGCTCGCCCACGTGGCCTCGGCCGAGGGAATTCTCGCCGTGGACCACCTCGCCGGCAAACCCGTGGAACCGATCGATTACAAGAAGGTCCCCGCGTGCACGTACTGCCGGCCCGAAGTGGCGAGCGTGGGGCTCACGGAGAAGGCGGCAAGAGATGCGGGCCACAACGTGCAAGTCGGCCGTTTTCCGTTCTCCGCGATCGGCAAAGCCCTGATCGTGGGAGAGTCGGAAGGTTTTGTGAAGATCGTCAGCGAGGCGGACTATGGGGAGGTTCTCGGCGTGCACATCATAGGACCCAACGCTACCGAACTCATCGCCGAAGCGTGCATGGGGCTTCGACTGGAGACGACCGTCGAGGAAATTGCCAGAACCGTCCACGCCCACCCGACGCTTTCGGAAGCGATGCTCGAGGCAGCCCATAGCGTGTACGGCGAGGCGATACACGCGTAGCGCCGCTGCCGGAGAAGGAAGATTTCGCCCGCGACACGCGCGGACGCGATTCTTTAACGAACTGGAGGCCCGGATGACGGATCGAAAGACCGCGGGATCCGAGGGCAAAGGCATCCCGAGGGAGACCAAGAAACAGCTTTTGCACTACATGAAGCTCACACGCGAGATCGAGTATCGCGTCGAGAGAGTGCTTTATCGCCAGGGGAAGATAGTGGGAGGAGTCTATGTCGGCCGCGGCCAGGAAGCGATCAGCGTCGGCACGGGGATGCTCATGCGCGAGGACGACGTTGTGGCGCCCACGCACCGGGACATGGGGATCTTCCTCATACGCGGGGTGTCGCCGAGACGCATCATCGCTCAGTACATGGGGAGAGAAACGGGCGTGACGCACGGGAAAGACGGCAACATGCACATGGGCGATCTCAAGCACAACATCATCGCATTCGTCAGCCACCTCGGAGACAACGTTCCGCAGGCCGCAGGAGCGGCCCTCGCCATGAAGCTGCGCGGCGAGGACAGGGTCGCCTTCTGCTATTCCGGGGAAGGTGCGACGAGCCGCGGGGATTGGCACGAAGGGATCAATTTCGCCGCCGTCCACAAACTCCCCGTCGTGTTTTTCATCAACAACAATCAGTACGCGTACTCGACGCCGGTTTCTCTCCAGATGCCTGTCAAGAATGTCGCCGACAGAGCACCGGCCTACGGTATCCCGGGCGACGTGGTCGACGGGAACGATGTTCTCGCCGTGTACCTCTCCGCCAAGCGCGCCGTCGATTGGGCGAGGTCCGGCAAGGGACCCTACATGGTGGAGTGCAAGACGTTCCGCATGACGGGGCACTCCGCCCACGACGACGCCGGCTACGTGCCGCAGGAGCTTTTCGATGAGTGGAAGAAAAAGGATCCGGTAGAGCGGCTCGAACAGCACATGCTCGCCGCCGGAGAGATCACCAACGCGGAGCTCGACGGCATGGCCACCGAGATCAAGGCGATCGTCGATGACGCGGTGGATTGGGCGGACAAGAGCCCGTACCCCGATCCTCAGGATTGTTTGAAAGACGTCTATTA